>CADBFL010000149.1 GCA_902793875.1 uncultured Eubacteriales bacterium
GCGGTGGCATCTGCGGACAGCGCCGGGACCATATACACCGAGGCCGTCAGGCTGCTCGACCAGACAGAGAAGCGTCCGGTGCGGCTTGTGGGGGCCGGCATATACAAGCTGTCCAGCGATGAAGGCAGGCAGATGACCCTTGACGACTACATGGAAGAGCCTCCTTCGGAAGGGCGGACTGTCATTGAGGACAGGCTCCGCGAGCTTCAGGACAGATACGGACTGGATTTTGCCGGGCATCTCGAAGACATATATCACGGCACAGTGCTGCATAAGACGATAGAGTACATGAGAAAGCATTATCCGGACAAATGATCCGGATGAGCCGGGATATCCGGTGAAAAATAGTGAAAAAATAGTGAAAATTTAGTGGATTAAAAACACTCTTTGTGGATACGGCCGGCAAAATGACCGGTGCAGGAATAAGGAGGACATATGGGCTTATTATCTGATCTGTTCAGAAGAAAAGACATCAACAGAAGGATCGAAGAGCTGCGTGACAAGAACCGCGCGGTGCTGATCGATGTGAGGGACGCCGATGAGTTCAGGCGGGGCCACATTCCCGGAGCGATCAACATACCGGCAGACAGCATCGACAGTATCGGCGGGAAAGTGAAGGACAAAGATGCGCCGATCTACGCATACTGCCTCAGCGGAGCAAGAAGCGGCAGAGCTGCAGCGGCGCTAAAGGCGATGGGATATACGGATGTCACAAATATCGGAGGGATCAACAGATATAAGGGCGACCTTGAGAAATAAGGTGCTGCACTCAGCGAGTTTACGAAGAAGCACGGGATAGAATTGAGAAAAAAGCCCGGATGAGCGGTATAATAAGGACATGAACAACAATACCGGAAAAACAAGATCGACGATTTATTTCACAGTGGCGCTTGTGCTGTCAGTGCTTCTGACATTTTCGATGTGCAGCTGCGGAGTGGACACTTCGTCTGTTGCCGGAAACGTATCGAAAGCCAATGTATCAGAGGATACAGACAGCAATGATGCCGGAGGCAAGGACGCAGCAGAGGACTTCCTTGCGGATATCCCCGATTGGAGCGGGTATGCATTCTGCTATGTGAACGGCAACGCCCCGGACTTCAGGCAGGATGAGATATGGACTTCGACACAGGAGTCTCTCGATAAGCTGGATAAGCTCGGCAGATGCGGAACTGCCAGTTCGTGCATCGGGCCGGACGGCATGCCGACTGAAACAAGAGGCGACATCAGTTCCGTGGAGCCGACCGGCTGGCATACTGAACGCTACGATTTCGTAGAAGGGGAAGCGCTGTACAACAGATGCCATTTGATCGCGCACATGCTGTCGGGCGATGACGCCGTGCCGAGAAACCTCATCACCGGCACCAGCTACATGAACCGCGACGGGATGCTGCCTTTCGAAAACGCGATCGCAGCATATGTCAGAGAAACGAAGAACCACGTCATGTACAGGGTCACGCCTGTATTTGTCGGGGACGAGCTGCTCGCAAGAGGCGTGCACATGGAGGCTGTCTCCATGGAGGATGATGGCGAAGGGCTTGCTTTCAATGTCTTCTGCTACAATGTGCAGCCGGGAGTGGACATAGACTATAAGACCGGTGACAACAAACTGTCGGAAGACACGACCGCGCTCGAAGAGTATCAGGCAGGCAAGTATGCCATGATGGCCGCTACTCTGGGGGCCATCCCTTCCGAAACCGGCGAGTACGCAGACTCTGCGGATCAGGAAGGTCAGGTGAGGGAATACGTTCTGAACACCAATACGGGCAGATTCCACTATCCTGATTGCAGCAGCGTCGGGGCTATGAAAGATAAAAACAGGGAAGATGTGGAAGCCACAAGAGAAGAGATCCTGGACAGGGGCTTTGTCCCATGCGGCAACTGCAACCCATAAGAAAGGCGGAACATGTCGCTGTTTAAACTAAGCGAACAGGACAAACATAAAGAAGACTGGTGCGAGACTTTGTTCGGAAAAAAAGTCCGCTTTCCGCGCGAGTTCACGGAAGCTCAGCTCCGCAGGCTCACGACGGATCTTCTGATGCAGCACGACCGGATCATCAGGGAAAGCGCGGATATCATCAGGGATACCGATGACGAGGCTGCAAGGTATGAGCGTATCGATCTGATGCGCATGAACTATTACGAGGGCATGCTCAGGCTCAGGCCTTTCTGCAGCGATGAGCAGCAGCTCGTGATAGAAGAGGCGCGAAAGATCGTGGAAAGCGTGCTGTGACCGCTTCGTGTGATTGATCAGCTTGACGACAGAAGAGGAGAAGGACAGGAAACCGTGATCGAATATACAGAAAGAAAAGGGACCGGATGCATCAAGTGGGACGCTCTGGAGGAGACTTTCGGCTCAGACGGGCTTCTGCCGCTCTGGGTGGCGGACATGGATTTCAGGGTCGACAGTCATATCACCGATGCGGTCGGGGAATATCTGAAGCGCGGGGTCTTCGGCTATGAAGGAGTCCCTGAAAGCTACTATGATGCTTTCATGGAATGGGAGAGGACCGAACACGGCCTCGAGATCGAGCGGGAGTGGATCAGATATTCGCCGGGAGTGGTGAGCGGCTTCAACTTTGCCCTGCAGATCCTGAGCGGACCCGGCGATGCGGTGATAGTGAATACACCCGTGTACTATCCCTTCCTTCGCGCCGCAGAAAACAACGGACGAAAGCTCATATGCTCCGAACTGATCAGCCGCGGCGGACGCTACCATGTGGATACCGAAGACTTCGAGCAGAAGATCGTAAGCAACGATGTGAAGGTGTTCATCCTCTGCTCGCCGCACAATCCGGTAAGCCGCGTCTGGTCGGCCGAAGAGCTGGCCGAGCTCCTTGCCATATGCAGGAAGCACAGGGTCGCCGTGATATCTGACGAGATACATCACGACCTTACTTTCGGCGGCGCCGTGCACGTTCCGACGCTCAGCATCGCCGCTGAAGATGACCGCGTGATCATGCTCACGGCGGCGTCCAAGTCATTCAACATAGCTGCGTTCAAAAACTCCTTCGTGATCATCAGGGATCAGAAGCTCAGGGAGGAATGGGACAGGTTCACTGCAGGTCTGAGTCTCAGCGCCGGGGATCCCGTCGGATATATCGCAACAGAAGCGGCTTACAGATACGGAAGGGAATGGCTTGCCGAAGTCAGGGATGTGATATACGGGAACTACTGCTGGCTGAAGGACTGCTTTGCAGAGCACCTTCCGGAAGTTCGTCTGACTCCGCTCGAGGGAACATACCTTGCATGGGCGGACTTCAGCGCATATCTGAAGCCCGAAGAGATTCAGCCGTTCATGCAGGACAGATGCAGACTCGCGTTCGACTACGGCTCATGGTTCGGCGGAGACAGAAGCGGCTCTTTCATAAGGATCAATCTTGCGACCTCACGGGAAAACATCGAGGAAATGGCCGGCAGGATGATCGGTGCTGTATGGCCCGGGACAGATGGCTTTGTTTCTGGATAAAATCAATAATGACGGCAGTTTTTTTGATAGACTCATACTGATGATTAATATTTATTAATATGCAAAAGCATTTTGCTGAGAACATGATCATCGCAAATACAGACAGGAGAAACGATCAATGAAGAAAAGCTTATTTGGAATCCTGCTCAGCCTCGCCTTGATGCTGGGGATGCTGCCGGCACTGGGGATGACGCAGACAGCGTATGCGAGTGATACTGCGTATGTTTTTACATTCTCTGCCAACGGTCGTACCATGATGCCTTACCAGGAAGGACAGACATTGCCACATCAGATCAAGTGTGACCAGAACGGGATGGGGAATCTCGATCTGATTATCAAATATCTTTACAATAAGGAAAACGGGACATGCGTTCAGATGGCTCCGACATCAAGCTCATCAGCTGATGTGGAAGGCGGTTTAGATCAAGGTATGCAGTATATAACGATCAAACAACCTTTCAATGGCACAGTCACAGTTAGTGGAAAGTATACTGATGACGGTTCTGAATTCGATTATTCCTTTTCAATCACATGTGCCGAGTATAAAGAATATCCTCTCTGTGTCGGCGGCACATGGGTATCGAGCGTGAAAATGTCGGGCGATGGCTGGAGCTATACCCCTAAAACGGACACGGGTGCCGCCGTCCTGAAACTGAATGGTTATGATAACGAAGGAATTGTGTGTGATGAGGGCGCAGGGATATATGCAGAAGAGGATCTGATCATTGAAACTGCCGGCACCAACACTGTTTCTAATCAAACTACGAGCGGAAGCGCCATTGAAGTTAAAGGAGATCTGACATTCAAAGGCAACGGCACACTGAATGCTATAGGTGGGTTCGATACCATCGTGGCTAAAAATGTGACAGTTGAAAGCGGTACTGTTAACGTCTTGGACGGAGAATACGGCATCGATGCTAATGTGGTAACAGTTAATGGCGGCAATGTTACAGTGTCCGGTAAAGAACAGGCCGTAATCGGCAATGTAAAAAATGCAATCGCCGGTACAGGCTGGACGGATGCAGCAGGCACCGAGGGTAAGACAGCTATACCGATCAGCAAAGATGGACAGGGGCTGAAGGAG
>CADBFL010000150.1 GCA_902793875.1 uncultured Eubacteriales bacterium
GAAAGATCCACGCCCGGGATCTCAACATTTCCGCGCAGGAGTTCTTTGCGCACATGCTCACGGATCGTGCGGTCCGGATTGTTCTTCATGATCTCGACGCAGAAACGGTCCTGGAGAGTCAGGTCGTCAGGCTTCCGGAATCCAAAGACAAGGTCGGCTCCGGAAAGGTCCCCGAAGATCATTTCCGTGATCAGCTCAGTACTGTCGATCCTGGCCGACAGAACTTCCTTGATCTGATCATCCGATGTCCAGCTTCCCGCGTAGGCAATGTACACCGGATTCTTCAGTTTCTTTGCATGCCACCATCTGATGGCTTTTCTCGTATGCATAAGACTGAGATAGAAATGCAGGGGCTCGCTGTCCACAGTGACTGTGCCGTGAAGCCTGTCACGGACAGCCTCATCTTCGGGAATGATTTCAAGAGCTGTCTCACCCGCACATATGAACCAGTTCTCTTCCCACTCGGCCCGCTCCTGAGGATCCGAGTTTTCGTATTTCTCAGGATAGTCGGATCCTATGGCATGCAGACGGTCTGTGCAGAGATCTCTTGCCCCGTACACGTATTTCCAGCCCAGCATCAGCAGTTCTTCATCCTCGCAGTAGAGCATCATATGGGTCTTATTCACGTCATTCGGATCTGTCAGGATCGTCCTTGCGATAAAGAGCTCGTCCCCTTCAAGAGAATCATACAGATCAAGGATCATGGAAGTTCTGGCGGGATCATATATATGCGTGCTGAGCGCATACTGATGCTCCCGGCTGCTGATCAGACGCGCCGCCTTTTCCCGTATTGGAACCATATCCGGATCTCTGTCGGTATTGCACGCAATGTCATACAGCACTGCATCATCGCTGCACTGCTCGAGCATAGCCTTTACCCGTGGTACATCAAGAGGTCTTTTCTGCAGGGCTCTGCGGAGGTTTGCCGCTGTCCGTTCAGCTCCGGTCATGGCCGCATCGTCAGCTTCCCTGTACCGCACAACAGCTTCCAGCCTTTTTTTCACATCATCAAGATCTTTTTCGCTGAAGCCGCCACCTGCGACAGCGTTTTCCAGCAGGATGACCTCTTCATCAAAAAGACCGTATTTACGCAGCAGCTTGCCGGTTTCCGAATACAAAGGCAGAAATGCCGGCTCCTTTTTTATTCCTGCGTACAGATTTATCAGTGAATAGCGGTCATCTTTCAGTTCCTGAAGTTCATACTCATCTTTCTGCTTTTCGTTTTCATTGCCGATCCCGTCTGCCAGCCGATCGATCAGTTCGGCTGACTCAGGCGACCCCCACCGGATCCGGTCTTCTGCGATCAGATCAATGAGCACAGAAGACTTCTGCAATAATTTCCGCATATGATCCCGGTCCGCCTTGTCGTAATGCATCAATGTCATCTTATCACTGTCCGGGTTCTCTTCGCATACAGTTACAGTTTCCGCAGGCTCTGACAATACGGCTGACTCATCCCGGGCCGATGGCTCTGCGGAAAGTCCCAGACGTTCAAAAGCAACAGAACACTGATCATAAAACTCTTCATCTGACATATGATACTTCCAGACAGCCTCCTGCGCGGCAAGCCTCAGCTGCAGTCCTCCCGTAAGATTTGTTTCCTCAAGGTAAACTGCAAGAACCGGTTTGCCTGCGTTCAATGCATGATCGATCTCACGCCTGACCTTTACCAGACTCTCAGATCGCGGAGACAAAAACACCATGAAGAGCGCTGCGTGTTCCAGTGCATCTGTGATCGTATCCTCCGTTCCTTCGCCGGGAACTACTCCATCGTCATACCAGACACGATATCCCCGGTCCTGAAGCTGTCTGATGACCCCGGATACCTCATCGGCGTCTGCAAGCGCATAGCTTACGAAGATATAATTGAAATCCAGCAGTCCCATATTGCCTCCCTGTAAGCAGCCGTCATGCCGGGCAGGATATCACAGCTGAAGGTCCATGATATCTCTGCGGGAGATATCTCCGCCTGTTATCCTTTTCCAGTTGTCATCTCTGAATATCTTTACACCCATATCAGATCTCACTCATGTCGACTCTCTGTCCGACGATGCCCTGAATGATATTTTCCGCCTGGCGCTTTTCGCTGCTGTTTCCCTTCATGAACCGGGCAAGCTCATGCCTTGCCGCTCTTTTCTCTGCAGCCCTGACGTTTTTCCTGAGCCTTTCGTTCTCAGGATCACGCTCAAGGAGATGCCGGTACAGTGCAAGCGAGAGCTTCATGAAGCGCGGATCCGTCTTTCCCCAGCCGAAATAGAGGTATGCAAGGGAGTCTTCGACGGAATCCAGAGCCATCCGGCAGCTTTCTTTCTCAGGATGCTTCTCCGATATCTCTCTGAAGAGCTCGTAGGCACGTATCAGCCTTATCGGCTCCCCCCTGTTGCCGCATTTCCAGCAGTCGAAGGCGGCCTGCTCTGCCATCGCGTCGTATGTCCTGTCCCACTCAGCATTGTCCGGCTCCTCATCCAGCAGGGCTTTATATGCCTCGCAGGCACGGAGGAACAGATCGGCTCTGACGCCGGCAGGCTCATCGGCAGCTTTTGATGCTTCTGCTGCATCCCGGTACATCTTTGCAAGCTGCTCTCTTTCCTCATCCATTCTTTCGATGCAGATGCTGCTCTCCGGATAGGCAAGACGCACAGCCAGGGCATCATCCATAACGAGAGCGCGTTCCAGCATATCGATATCCCCGCTCATTCCGCGGTCGTAATACGCATCAGCCAGTATCTCTTCGATCCGGCCTCGCTCCGAAGCATAAAACCAGTCCTCAGGATCGAACTTCGCGAGCAGGCAGAAGCCGTCATAAGCCCGCTGAAGACTTTCGATATCCCCGTCTTCTCCTGCGGCAGCAAGATCGTCCATCAATACAGGATCCGCCGGCAGCTCTGCAGCATCCGGAGCGCCGGGCCCTCCGTCCGGTGAACCGGCAGTATCGAGAAGGACCAGCATGGCATCTTTCAGCGTTCGTCTGCTGAATAGCGAACCTTCCTCTTTATCTCCGGCAGCAGCAAGTTCCAGCGCTTTGTGTGCGTATTCCGCGGCCGCAGCATCATCTCCCCGGGATCTGCTGATCTCTCCGAGACTGTGGTATATCATCATGCGTCCTTCATCCGTGCCGGCGAATTTCTGGTTTTCGACTTCATCATAAAGTTCGAGCGCCTGCTCAAAATAGTCTTCGATACCGGCACCGTCGGCATCCGCCCCCATCCTGAGATATGAGCTTCCCAGGAACTGGCAGAACTGCGCCTTCAGATGCCTGAAATAAATCAGCTCCGGATCATCGGTTTCCTGATCCTCGATCAGTTCCAGCCCTTTCTCAAAATGAACGACGGCTTCGCCCCATTTGCCTGCCCGGTATGCCAGCGAACCGGCCAGCTGCTCCGCTCTGATCCTGTAGATATCAAAGACGGAACAGTAGTTGCAGGCGGTGAAATATCTGTCGCACAGCCTTTTCGAAAGCCCGTGATCGCCCATTCTTTCGGCAAGCAGCGCTGCATTATAGCATGCTTCCATCTGGTAGACATAAGAAGCGATATCGCCGGCAGTCATCTTTCCCGACAGAGACTTCTCATAGGCCCTGAGAGCCTTCTCGTCCTCCATGACAAACTCCAGGTTCTCACCCGCTTCAAGCCATGCGCTCACATAACGCGGATCAGCTGCCCTTTCACTGACATCCGGCATCTGCTTTTCCAGATGCTGCGCATAACGCTCCGACCATTCCGCTGCTTTGCGATAGTCCCTCTCAACGCCCGTTCCGGTCCTGTACATGTCCACAAGCTTTTTGTACGCCTCATCCACGCCGTCAACAGCTGCCGATGTTATAAGCGAAAAAGCTTTTTCCGGATCCGCCTCAAGATCCACTCCGTTCAGATATGCCAGGCCGATATGGTAGCGGTGCTCCGGATCGTCATTGAAGGTCAGAGCAAGCTCCTTTCTCACCATCTCCGCGATCAGATCCGCATACTCATCAGAGCACTTCCAGCGTTCCGGTATGCCCGGGTAATGAGCCTCCAGCGCGGCATCATCTGTTTCGACTGCAACGACAGGCATGACCGGACGGCCCGCCTCCAACGCCATGGGGTATTCCTGTTCCATGACGTAGTTGCCTTCTTCCAGAATATTCGGAGTGACTACGAGAGTGAAAAGTGAACTGCGGTCGAACGCCTGCCGTATGGAGTCATTGAAGTCCTCGCCCGGAGTCAGGAATTCATCGTACCAGACCGCGGCATCGCGGCAGGACGGATCCCGGTGGATGAGCCGCATGACTTCCCGTGCATGAGCGCGGTCTTTTTTACGGTAGCTCAGGAAGATATATCCGCCAAAGGATTCCCGGATCTTTGTCAGGGTCTCATCTCTCAGGAGGACCGAATCAAGAAAGGTCTTCAGTTTTGTCTCAAACGGGAGCGCAGTGGGATCGCTGTCCACAGCAGACAGACACTGGAGATCCCCGCACTGCCTGTTGAACAGTTCCTCAAGCCCCGGCTCCTCCAGCACCGGGAGGACCGGGATGCGGTTCTTTACGGTTCTTTATTGCGAAGACGAACTCCGCATCTCTTGCGCGGTTCTCTTCCGTCAGGAACTTACGTGTTACCAGGATGACGAAAAGATTCATATGCGACAGATCGAAAAGCCAGTCCTCCGTCTCTCCGGAAGGAGCCTCCCAGGAAGATACTTTGTCGTCTGTGTACCATAACGAGATGTCAGGGTAGCAGACAGCAAGACTGGCTGCAATGCTGTCAAAGAACTTTTCACGGTCGCCGGGCGCAGCACAGCAATATACCTTCTGTGATCCTT
The DNA here is from genome assembly GCA_902793875.1 of uncultured Eubacteriales bacterium. GTDB lineage: Bacteria > Bacillota > Clostridia > Peptostreptococcales > Anaerovoracaceae > Crickella. The sequence goes on from CADBFL010000150.1 coordinate 4,795, forward strand.
TGACG
>CADBFL010000151.1 GCA_902793875.1 uncultured Eubacteriales bacterium
CCGCGAAGAGCTGGGCATAACCATGAGCGAGTTCATCATGAACGAGAGGATGCTCGAGGCAAAGCGCATGCTGACGGACACCGAACTCACGGTGGCCGCTATCGCTGACAGGCTGGCGTTCTGCTCGCAGAGCTACTTCACGAAGAACTTCACCGCCGCCGAGGGAATGACGCCGGTCGAATACCGTAAGCAGAACGGCTGATGAGGGGGGTCAGATCCCATGGCCGGAAACGGGTGAATGAAATACTCAAAGGATAGAAAATTCGGATACGGGGACTGGGAAAGGTCGTATGTATGCATCGACCTGAAGTCTTTTTATGCCTCGGTCGAATGCGTGGAGCGCGGACTCGATCCCATGACAACAGACCTGGTCGTCGCCGATCCGTCAAGAAGCGACAGGACGATATGCCTGGCGGTATCGCCTTCGCTCAAGGCGAAGGGCGTGCCGGGACGCCCGAGGGTCTTCGAGATACCGAAGAACTTCGAATACATAATGGCTCCGCCCCGCATGAGTCTCTACATGGAATACGCCGCCGCGATCTACAAGGTCTATCTCGACTACATCGCCCCGGAGGACATCCACGTATACTCCATAGACGAAGTCTTTATCGATGTCACGAAATACCTGAAGCGCTACAGGCTCGATCCGAAGCAGATGGCAGAGCTTCTGATGAGCGACGTCTTTGAGCGGATAGGAGTCAGGGCGACCGCCGGAGTGGGGAGCAACATGTACCTCGCAAAGGTCGCGATGGACATAATAGCCAAGCATGCGGACGATTTCATCGGCGTGCTTGACGAGGAAGCTTACAAGGACTTTCTCTGGGATCACAGGCCTCTCACGGATTTCTGGAGGATAGGAAGGCGCACGGCCGCGAAGTTCGAGCGCATCGGCATCACTACGATGGGACAGATCGCCGAACTCGCGCAGCGCGACGAGGACCTGCTGTATAAAATGTTCGGCATCGACGCCGAACTGATGATAGACCACGCCTTCGGCATCGAGCCGACAGAGATGTCCGACATAAAGGGATACAGGAACAAAAGCCATTCGCTCTCTCATGGTCAGGTGTTGATGAGAGATTATACCAATGACGAAGGAAGGCTTATCGTCAAGGAGATGACCGAGCAGCTCTGTCACGAGCTGAGCGGCATAGACATGGTGACCCCGAACGTCTCGATCGCCGTCGGATACTCGAACGCACTGAAGGCGCCGATGGCTCATGGCTCGGTCTCTTTCACCATCATGACCAGCGCTGCGTCGGTAATAATGCCCGCGGTCGCTGACCTTTACGACCGGATCACCGAAAAGACGTACCCGGTCCGCAGGATATTCGTCAACTTCAACAGCATAAAGCCGAAGGATGCAGACAGGCAGCTGACCATATTCGACCTCGCCGACGACGAGGCCAGAGATGAAGGCGCGACAGCCGGTCAGATGAGAAATGACAGGATGGCCGACGAGGCGGCGGGACTGAGGGGAAAGATGAAGAGGGACGAAGCCCTTCAGGATGCCGTGAACAGGATAAGGGACAAGTACGGCAAGGACGCGATGTTCCGCGGAATGGATCTCGAGGACGCCGCGACCACGATAGAAAGGAACCACCAGGTAGGAGGACACAAGGCATGAGTCGGAACAGGCAGAGGCCGGAATCGTCAAGACCGAAGATGCCGCGCGAACAGAGAGCAAAACAGTTCGCGCCTTTTGATGCGCTCACCGGACTGAGCGTCAGGCTCAGACAGGCCGAAGAGGAACACCGCCGCGGGATGGAAGCCGGAGGGCCGGTCCGTGTCGCGGAAGATGAAATTACACAGACGGAGGCAGACTGATTGGATACGGCAGAAAAGATCTTTACGGGTATTGCGGTTTTCTGGTGGGTGGTGCTGATCATATCCTTCACCAAGGACAGGAGCAGATACAGGAACTGCTGCTTTCTGTTCTGCGCGCTTTTTTTTACAGTTGCAGCGCTCGCCGCTATCGGCGAGCAGCTGGAGACGGGGACGATCAAGGCGCTGCTTCTTGTTACCGGAGCGGGTCTGCTCCTGGTGCCTGTGTTCCTTATACATAACGGCATCGTGATGTATAAAAACGAAGGTCACAGCCTCGCCAACATGCTTTCCCTCATCTTCGGGGTCATTATAGGCGCGGGCGAGATCGCTACGATATACATACTCCTCACGGGCACGAGGACAGAGATGGCTCACAGATTCGAGACTGTCAACATTGCCAGCCAGGTGATAAGCCTGTCGGTGATATACATTTCGGTATCGTTTCTCATATTCATGTTCTACTCGGTGTTTCTGATGATAATCCCGCGCAGGAGCAATTTCGACTATATCATAATCCACGGAGCCGGACTGATCGACGGCAGTAAGGTGTCAAAGCTGCTTGCCGACCGCATCGACAAGGCGATCGATGTCTACAAAAAGGATCCGACGCCGACTGTGCTCATACCCTCGGGAGGAAAGGGCAAAGATGAACTCATGCCGGAAGCCGCGGCCATGGCGGGGTACCTGAGAGAAAAGGGGATACCCGGGGACAGGATAATAATGGAGGACCGGTCAGCCACGACCATGGAGAACCTGCAGTTCTCAAAGAAGATAATCGACGAGCGCAAGGGCGGCAGATACACGGCTCTCGTGACGAGCAACTATCATGTGTACAGGGCGCTGAGATACTGCAGAAAGATAGGCCTCGAGTGTACGGGCATAGGATCGCGTGTGGCTATGTACTACTGGCCGAGCGCTCTGATACGCGAATACATCGCGGTCCACGCCGAAAGGAAGCACCTTCTGACCTTCTTTGCAGGCTGGATACTTATTCTCCTGCTGAACTTCGCGCTCTGAAAACCCGCGATAATGCGTAATAACGGCTAAAACACACAAAAAAACCACTTAATTGTATGGTAATTTGGACCGAAATATCGTATACTCTCATAGGTGCATGGCCGCAGCAAGCCTTAGGCGGCAGCGCCGTGAAAAAGACAATCAAAATAAAAAATGATAAAAAAGGAGAAACAACCATGACAAAGGCAGAATTTGTAGAAAAGTTTGCAGCAGAAACAGGTTTCAGCAAAAAGGACGCAGCCAAGGCAGTCAACGCATTCTTCGACGTAACAGCAGCTGCTCTCAAGAAGGGCGACAAGGTAGTATTCCCTGGCGCATTCAAGGCTGAAGTAGTTGAGCGCAAGGCAAGAACAGGCCGCAACCCTCTGACAGGCGCTGAGATGAAGATCCCTGCAAAGAAGGTAATCAAGGCTAAGCTTTCGGACAAGCTCCTCGGCTGATAATAGAAATAAGCATATGAGCGAAACAGAGATCCCCGGATCTCTGTTTTTTCTTGCCGTGACGGGGGCAAACCGGAAATGCTCGGATATATTACAGGACGCGGCTTGAAAACCGGTGCCTTATGAGGAGGTCTGTCGATTCAGTCCCTGATGCGGTTTACCATGAACAGACCCGTCAGTATCAGGACCATTCCGGCCGCGCAGACGGCAGAGAAGGGCTCGCCGAGAAGCGCCGTTCCGGCAATGACAGATACGACGGGTGTTATATTGGTGAAAACAACGGCCCGGCTGACCTCGAGATATGTCATGCCGTAGTTGAGACAGAAGAATGCGAACACCGAGCATACGGCCGACAGAAACAGAAGCGGCAGCAGGACCTCGCGCTGCGAAAGCGCCGCTGCGCAGATGCGGCCGAAGGACGGGCCTTCCCGGACGAGAGCGAGAGCCGTGAAGGCCGCGCATCCCATGAGCATCATGATGAAGGTCCGTTCAAATGATGTGAAGCTGCCGGAAACATGGCGGCTCAGTATGGAAAAAAACGATGCGGCGACCATGGATATGAGAAGATAGAATACGCCCTTTGCCTCTATCGTGCCTTCGCTCGTCTGGCTGACGGAGATCAGGGCGACGCCCGCAACGGAGCAGGTGATCCACAGGAGTTTTTTTGCCGACAGATGTTCACCGAGAATGACGGCCGACAGGACAGCGGTGGTGATTGGTATGAGGGAAAGCGTCAGGCCCGAAAAAGAAGAGGTGGTATGCTTTACCCCATAGCTTTCGGCGATGAAGTAAATGACCGGCTCGCAGAGGCCCATCAGAAGGAAGAGCCCGACGGGCTTGCCCTTTATGCTCACCTTCGCCCTCCCGCATATCATGACGGCGAGCATGATAAGAAAGCTTCCCGTGAAGCGCATGGAAAGCAGCGCCGGCACTGAAATGTGTTTCAGCGCCACAGACGTGGCCATAAAGCTGAAGCCCCATATGACATTGGCGGCGATGACAGCTGCAAGGGCTTTTTTTGTTTTGCCGTTTTCTTCTTTCATTTCGTCCTTTTCCGATCTGCAAGCCAAATGGTAACACATGCGGCGCAAATCCCCAAATCTTATACTTCTTTTAGAAATATGGAATTGAAGCGTCCGGGAATGTATGCTGTCAGCAAAGGGTACAGCGTGCGGCTGTACATGGAGACAGCTTATGGCGTGCCGCGCAGGCGAAAACCAGAAACTCAAGATGCT
>CADBFL010000152.1 GCA_902793875.1 uncultured Eubacteriales bacterium
ATCAGATTACCTTTGCCTTCAACAGTCAGGGTGTTACAACTCCACTTTCCCTCGGCGTTGATTCCATTATTAACAGTCAAGGTTTGGCCTTCGGCGATCGTAAGGGTTGTATCTCCCAAGACTGTAACACCATTCTCTATCGTTGTTGTAGACTTGATGTCAACGTTACCTTCCCATAATACTTGGTCATCTGCAAACACCATCTGGCTCAGCACCGGCATCATCGTCAGCACTATTGCCAGACTGAATAGGATGCCTAATAATCTTTTCTTCATTACTCTTTTCTCCCTTTTGTATTTGCGGCTGTTATGTCTTCCGCAAACATCTTGTCTATTTATTAATAAACATTAATCTACAGCATGATTCTACCACATAATCCCCTTCAGATTTCGGTTTTATACAAAAACAATTCAGCTATCACCCTGACGATTTGCCCTTCTCGCGGCTTACAAGTGAGAGGACTTTCGGACAAATCGTGAGCGGTCCCCACCAGACCGATTCAATCGGTCTGACCCAGTCCGCTTTTTCGAGGCTCTTCTGGGCGAGTTTTCTCCTATCCCGCTCCACGCATAACAAAAGACAGGCTTTCGCCTGTCATTGTTTTGGTGGAGCGTACGAGGCTCGAACTCGTGACCTCCTGACTGCCAGTCAGACGCGCTCCCAGCTGCGCTAACGCCCCGTATTGGTGCGGATGAAAGGATTCGAACCTTCACGATGTTACTCACACGGACCTGAACCGTGCGCGTCTGCCAATTCCGCCACATCCGCATATCTGTGGCGTGCCTTTTACGGCACGCCATGCATTATACACTATTAGATCGCTGTTGTCGAGAATAAGTTTTATTCTTCGTCCATATCTGCCATGATGGCGTCGAATTCCTTTGCAGCAGCGTCGAATTCCTCTTCGCTCTCGATCTCGAGGATCTCGAATTCGTCGTCATTGATCTGCTTATATCCGTAGATATACACATCGTCCGTTCCGTCATCCGGCGCGAGCGCGATGTACTCCTTGTCGCCAAGCTCGAATGTTCCCATCACATAGCAGTCAACTGCTGTGTCGTCGTCAAATTCCAGAGTGATGATATCTTCCTCTTCATCGACGTTTACGTTCTTGATGTCTTCTGCCATAAAGCAAATCTCCTTTCCTGAAATGCTTCTTTAATATAACACGGAAGGCCGTCATTTATCAAGGATGCCGTCACCGGCCGCAAAGAATTCGAGAACGTTCTCCGCTACCTTCGGGGTCAGGCCTCCTGTCTCCGTCAGTTCTTCGTATGTCGCTTCCTTTATCGCCTTCATGCTTCCGAACCTCTGAAGAAGCTCTGCTCTTCTCTTCGGTCCTATGCCCGGGATATCCTCAAGAGCGGACTTTATCATCTTCTTTCCCTTGACGCCCGACATGTAGGTGATCGCGAAACGGTGGACCTCCTCCTGTATCATGCCGCAGTAGCTGAACAGAAGCCTGTTGTCCCTGAGATCTATCTCGTGTCCGTCCTCGAACACCACGGCTCTCGTGCGGTGGGAATCGTCCTTGGCAAGCCCAACCACCGGTATCGCTATCCTGAAAGCGTCGAGCACCTCCTTCACGGCATGGACCTGTCCGAGGCCTCCGTCGATGAACATGATGTCAGGGTAGGTGCTGAAGCCCTCGTCGCCCTTCCTGGCGCGCTTCAGCCTCCTGTACATGACCTCGCGCAGGCTGCCGTAGTCATCCCCTTCGGCTGTCTTCACCTTGAATTTCCGGTAATCGTTCTTTACCGGTTTTCTGCCCTCGTATACGACCATGCCGCCGACCGTATCGAGGCCGTTGAAGTTGGATATGTCGTAGGCTTCCACCCTGTATTCCCTGTCATCGTCTTCGGCTATGAGTATGGGGGCGTTCCCGCTTATCCGCGATGCGTATTCTATAAGGCCCGCGATCTCTTTCTTCAGAGCTTCCCTTCTCTCGGCCTCGCGGTCCGCTTTCTCATCGAGCGTGCCGGCGAGTTTGACGGAATCATCCAGGGCCAGCCTCAGAAGGGCCTTCTTCTCTCCTCTTTCGGGCACGGCTATCCTGGTCTTGTGCATAACATCGGAGCCTCCCTCGGCATTTCCGGCGTTGATGCTCTCGAGGAAGCCTTCGAGGAGTTCTTCATCCTCTATATGAAACGGAAGGAGTATCTCGCGCGGAAGGACCGAAAGCTCCGGATAATGCTGCTTTATGAAGGATGATATGACATCCTTTTCGCCGCCCGCATGCTCTCCCATGAGATATGTGATCTCGCGGCCGGTCATCCTGCCGTCCCTCACCTTGTACTGGGCGACGACAGTGGTCCTGCTACCGGTGACAGGCACGAGGATGTCCGCGTCCCTGTCTCTGATGACCGTCGCCCTCTGAGTCTCCCCGAGGGACTTCATGGAATTCATGTAGTCTCTGTATCTGGCCGCGTCCTCGTATCTCATCTCTTCGGACGCCTGCTCCATCTTCGCCCGGACCTTCGCCATTGCGGCGCGGTCTCTGCCGCTCAGTATCTCCGTGACTTCTTCGACATCCTCCATGTACGAGTCATGATCGGCCTCGCCCACGCAGATGCCCGGGCACTTGCCGATGAAATAGTTGAGGCAGGGTCTTACTCCCTTTCTGAATTCCTGCTGCCTGCACTTTTTGAAGACATACATCTCGTCTATCATGGAGAGCATGCGCTTCACGGCGCCGCCGTCCGAGTACGGTCCGAAGTACCGGTTGCCGTCGCGCAGAAGACGCCTCGTGCTGAATCCAGAAGGAGAGCCTCCATCTCCGTCGCGCAGCTTATGTATTCAAACTCCGCTATGTTGGAGACCATGGCCCTCACCTTGGGATCCGCCTGTGAAGTCTTTCTGAAGTAGCTCCTGACGCGGTTTCTGAGATTGACCGCCTTGCCCACGTAGATCACTTCACCGAGGCTGTCCTTGTGCATGTATACGCCCGGAGTAGTCGGGAGTTTTTTGAGTTCATCCTCTATAACGAACATCATTTGCCGCTGTCTTTTTCTTCTCCTTTGAGAATGTCGTTCATGTTTTCCCTGCGAATGTCCGTGGCGCGCGGCGGCAGAGGCTCATAGCCGTATCCGGTCCAGTTGCGCCTCCTCCTGTCCTCATCCATCTCGATCTGCTTCTGAGCTATCTCCCTGACTCTGGCTCTGTGCATGGCTTTGGCCCGCTTCACCCGGCGCCTCCTGACATACAGCACTCTCAGCAGGAACGCCAGGATGAGTATGATCAGCAGGCTGATGATCACAGTCGCCAGATTCGATATATACCACTGTGACGGCGGCCAGCCTCTGGCCACGGCCCTGTCCGTCACCAGATCGACAGTTCCCTTCAGTTCGTCGGCTACATATACCCTGAACTCTCCTACCTTCTCGCCTTCTCTGAGCGGAGCTTCCAGATTGTCGAGCATGACCGTCTCCGTGCGTATCAGCTTGTCGCTCCCTTCAGGAGGAACATACGCATAGCCCTTTGTCTCGGTATATCCGGCGACCCTGATCCGGGCGCCTCCCCTGACCCTTGCGGTCCCCATCCTCTTGCCTGCCTTGACAATGGTGTTCTTTTCGACGTGGGCATCCCCGTATTCGAGCATTCCCTTTGCTTCGGCCGCATAAAGGGCGGGATCCGAATCCATTAGAACGGCGATCATCTGCATGCCGTCCTTCATCGATACGGCAGCGAACTGCACGGACGTCGAAGGTTCATCGAGCATGCCTTTGATGCCGCCCCTGCTGTATTTATATATCTCGCCTGCCTTGCCCGCTATCAGCGGATTCGAGGAGGCGATCTCTATCTCTCTTTCTTTTTCTTTTGTCGACGGCCTCACGATGACGCTCTTCTTTTTCAGGAGGTCCTTGATCTTCTGGTATCTCATCGCGGCCTGCGTTATGATCGCGCAGTCCTTCGCCGTCGAATACTGCATGGTCTCGTACTCCCCGGACGGATTGATGAACTGAGTGTCCATGATGTCAAGCTCCATGCACTTGGAATTCATCTCGTTGATGAATATATCTCTCGAAGAGGCGCTGTATTCGGCAAGAGCTTCCGCTGCCTGAGCGTCCCCTCCGACAAGCATCGCGCTCAGAAGATCTCCCACCGTCACCGTCTCTCCCTCCTTGAAGAGAGTGCCGTACTCTGCGAGCTCCGGAGATATGTCCACGGTATTTTTGAGTTCGGCATCGTTATACATGTTGTCGATGACGACCATGGCAGTCATAAGAAGCGTGATGCTTCCCGGCTGCATCTTTCTGTCCGGGTGCCCGCCCTTCACGATCTGGCTCGTGGATCCGGACATGATGATCCATGAGGACGAGCTGATCTCCGGCAGTGTCCCGGCCGGCACGTTCCGGATTTTCTGTTCTTTTTCCTTCTGTTCTTTTATTTTCTGTTCTTTTGCTTTCTGTTCTTTTATTTTCTGTTCTTTTGCCTTCTGTTCTTCTGTCTTCTTTTCTTCCGTCTTCTGATCCTTTGCCGCCTTTTCCTGATCGGTCTGCTCTTTCTGGGTCTCCTCCTGCGCAGGCTTCTCCTGATCGGTCTGCTCTTTCTGAGTCTCCTCCTGCGCCGGCTGCTGTGTCTGCTCTTCTTCTACGGCAAACACAAACGGCGCACTATAACTGATGGCGGTCACCAGTATCAGCATCAGCGATATGATGGCCGCCATCAGTTTCTTCATTCCTGTTGTGTTGCTGTTTCTCAACACTTCTTTACTGCTTTGCTACTTTGCGTTCTCTGCTTCGAATTCCTTCATGTAAGCGATCAGAGCGTCCACGCCTTCCTCAGGGAATGCGTTGTATACAGAAGCTCTCATTCCGCCTGCGTTTCTGTGGCCCTTGAGGTTGATCATGCCTCTTTCCTTCGCTCCTGCGATGAACTTCTTGTCGAGTTCGGCATCGCCTGTTACGAAGGTGATGTTCATGAGGGATCTGTCTTCCTTGGCTACCGTCGGCTTGAAGAGCTTCGACGAATCGAGATAATCGTAGAGCTTCTGAGCCTTGCGGACATCCTTCTCGTGCATGGCCTTTACTCCGCCGTTCTCAAGCAGATACTTGAATACTTCGCCTGCGACATAGATGGCGTAGCAAGGAGGAGTGTTGTACATCGAACCCTTCTCGGCATGCGTCTTGTAGTCGAGATAGATCGGTGTTCCTTCCGGAGCATGGCCTACGAGGTCCTTTCTGACGATGACGATGGTCACGCCTGCAGGAGCGACGTTCTTCTGAGCGCCTGCATAGATGAGGCCGAACTTTGTGACGTCGATCTCCTCGGAGAGGATGCAGGACGACATGTCGGCTACGAGCAGGTGGTCGCCGAAGTCAGGGATCTCATTGTAGTGAGTTCCGAATACTGTATTGTTGTAGCAGATATATACATAGTCTACATCGTCTCTGATGTCTTCCTTTGTTACCTTAGGAATATATGTATACACGGACTCCTCGGACGAAGCTACGCAACGCGCATCGCCGAACTTCCTGGCCTCTTCCCAGGCCTTCTTGCCCCACTGGCCTGCGACGATGTAGTCAGCCTTGTGGCTTCCCGTCATCAGGTTGATAGGGACCATCGAGAACTGCAGTGTGCCGCCGCCCTGAAGGAAGAGCACATAGTAGTCGTCAGGAATGTTCATCAGCTTGCGCAGATTAGCCTCTGCATCGTCGATGATCTTCTGATACTCAGGGGATCTGTGGCTCATCTCCATTACGGACTCGCCTGTTCCCTCGTAGTTGAGCATCTCGGCAGCGCACTTTCTGAGCACAGGCTCAGGAAGGACCGAAGGACCTGCAGAGAAATTATATACGCGATATTCGTCACCCATTGGTCTGTACCTCCGCATAATTATGCATTTTGTATTATGTAAAAATTAAGTTTTTCAGGGACCCTGTCCCTGCGCATATAGTATACTTCAACGCTACCCTTTTATCAATCAGAGCGAGTCAAAAGTGACTGTTCTTTTTGAGTCATTTCTGCACGGTAATTTTTGCGCGGCCTGCAGGCGCCGGTGCTGTTGAAAGCCACTTTCCTTTGATGTAGAATGTAGTCGTCAAGCGTCGCGTCAGCATCCGCGGCGTGCCTGAACAGACAATTATTTTTCTTATCTTTTTACTTTAATACGGAGGACGAAATGGATAAGTATTTCATCGGTACACTCAACAACATCTCCCAGAAGGGGCTCTGCAGGCTCACTGACAAGTATGAGATCACAGAGGACGTCGATAAGGCCAACGGCATCATCGTAAGATCATTCAAGATGCACGACATGGACTTCTCGGACAACCTCCTGGCTATCGGAAGAGCCGGCGCGGGCGTCAACAACATCCCGCTCGACAAGTGCTCTGAAAAGGGGATCGTAGTATTCAACGCTCCTGGAGCCAACTCCAACGCAGTCAAGGAGCTCGCCGTTGCAGGCATGATCATGGGCGCCCGCAACATGTATGAGGGGATCGCATGGGGACAGACTCTCTCCGGCGACGTAGCTGCAGATGTCGAAAAAGGCAAGAAGCAGTTCGCAGGCACAGAGATCGCAGGCAAGACTCTCGGCGTCATCGGACTCGGAGCCATCGGAGCCAAGATCGCGAACGCCGCTGAGGCTCTGGGCATGAACGTGGTCGGATACGAAGCATTCAGTCCGCATCCATGCCTGACAGCTAAAGTGGATCTCAAGGACAGCGTCGAAGAGATGGTGCCTGAGTGTGACTTCATCACTATACACGTTCCTTCCCTGCCGACGACAAAGGGCATGGTCAACAAGGACCTCATCGCAAAGATGAAGGACGGCGTGATCTTCATGAACTACGCAAGACCTGACCTCATCGTGGTAGACGATGTCATCGAGGCTCTCGAGTCCGGCAAGATGAGAAAGTACATGACAGACCTTCTCGAGCCTGAGTACATCGGCAAGAAGGGCATCGTAGCAACACCGCATCTCGGCGCTTCCACGGCAGAGGCAGAAGAGAACTGCGCTATCATGGCCACAGATCAGCTCATGGACTACCTCGACTTCGGAAACATCGTGAATTCCGTCAACTTCCCGAGAGTCACTCTTGAGAACCTCGGCGACGAAAGACACTGCTTCCTTGTCAAGTGCGACAAGACAGCCGAAGAGGTCGAGGCAAAGATGAAAGAGTACTACGGCAGCGCTCTCAAGGGCTTCGCAGGAGCCAAGAACAGAGCAAACGACTACGGCTACTTCATCGCCGATGTTAC
>CADBFL010000153.1 GCA_902793875.1 uncultured Eubacteriales bacterium
GGACGCCATGAATACGCTCCGACAGGCGAGAGGCTCGCCTTTATCTGGTATACGGACGAGGGAGAGTACGACGATACCGGCAGCAGGCAGGTCAGCGTACTTAACAGATCGCTCGCAGACGCTCTTCACAGGGAGAGCATCGTGCATGAGAGCAATTACGACTCGCTCACCGGGTTGCCTAACATGGCTCTGTTTTTCCAGCTGTCTGAATCGGGCAGAGATTCGATACTGAAAAAGCACAGCCGGCCGGCGATGGTATTCTTTGATCTGAACGGCATGGCAGAGTTCAACAGCAGGTACGGCTTTGCCGAGGGAGACAGGCTGCTCAGGGAATTCGCCAGACTTCTGACCAGACACTTCGGCAGCGAGTGCTGCGGCAGGTTCGGCCAGGACCACTTCGTGGCATATGCTGATGATAACGGTCTTAAAGAGAAACTCGGTGTATTCTTCGAAGAGCTCAAGACCATTAACGGCGGAAGGACGCTTACCGTCAAGGTGGGCATATTCCTCAAGATCACCGGAAAGATGCTTGACGCCGGCGTGGCGTGCGACAGGGCGAAGGCTGCCGCCGACAGCATAACGGATCCATCCGTGTCTGCGTACAGATATTTCGACGACGAGATGCTGGCTGAGATCAGCCGCAGACAGTACATCATCGACAATCTCGACAGAGCCATCGAAGAAAAATGGATAAATGTCTGGTACCAGCCTATCATCAGGGCGGCCAACGGAAGGGTATGCGACGAGGAGGCGCTCTCGCGCTGGATAGACCCCGACAGAGGGCTCCTGGCACCTGATGAATTCATTCCCGTGCTCGAAAACGCCCATCTGACATACAAGCTCGATCTGTTCGTAGTCGAAGAGGTCATTAAAAAAATACAGAAAACCGAAGACGAGGGGCTGTACGTAGTGCCTCAGTCCGTCAACCTTTCCAGATACGACTTCGAGTCCTGCGATATAGTCGAAGAGATATGCAGAAGAGTCGATGCCGCCGGAGTCAGTCATGACAAGATCACGATAGAGATCACCGAAAGCGTGATCGGAAGCGACTATGAATACATGAAGACCCAGGTCGGCCGGTTCCACGATCTCGGATTCAATGTCTGGATGGACGATTTCGGCAGCGAATATTCATCGCTCGATTATCTGATGAACATACCGTTCGATCTTATCAAGCTCGACAAGAGATTCATGGATCAGTTCGACAGCAGCGAAAAATCCAGGATCATACTGACCGAGCTTGTAAGGATGGCGCTCAGCCTCGGCATAGAGACAGTCTGCGAAGGAGTCGAGCTCGAGGAGCAGGTCGAATTCCTCAGAGAGATAGGCTGTACGAAGCTGCAGGGCTACTACTACTGCAAGCCTATCCCGGCCGAAGACATACTGGAGCGGTACAGAAGCGGTGTCCAGATAGGATTCGAGAATCCTGACGAGGCTTCGTATTACGAGACGATTGGAAGGATCAACCTATACGATATTTCAGGCATAGGGCGCGAGGAGGCCGATCTTCAGGAGTACTTCGATACTCTTCCTATGGCAATAATCGAATACCACGGCTCGTTCTACGATGTGATCAGGGAGAGCAGCTCTTACAGGGAATTCAAGAAAAGAAACACTCCGAAGGATCCGGGGACCTTTATGAAGGCGCTGAAACGCTGCGCTTCTGCGGGCAGCGCAATGGTCCTCGATGAGGAATTCGCCGGCGGAGTGATGGTCCACGCATATATCAGGAACGTAGCGGTGAATCCTGTCACAGGAGTTTCTGCGGTCGCGGTGATCATACTTGCGGCTGAAAGCAAAAGCAGACAGGCTCCGGGAACCACTTCCGCAGCCGTCGCAAGGGCTCTTGCCGCCGATTATTATGACCTGTACTACATAAACATAGATACCGGAGACTTCATCCAGTACAGCATGAATGATGAGACAGGAGAGATATCCGAGAGGCGGCACGGCACTGACTTTTTCAGAGAGGCGGGAAGCGATGCGCTCAAATTCATTTATAAGCCTGACCAGAAGTACTTCCTGGAGGTATTCACAAGGGACAACGTGCTGAAGGCGCTGGATGAGAGCAATGTATTTACCCATACCTACAGGATCATGACCGAAGAAGGCACAAAAGATCTCGATGAGGAAGGCCATCCTGTTTATGTGCGAATGAAGATCACACGCATAGGCAATGACGATGCTCATGTGATAATGGGCGTCAGCAATGTCGATACCGAGATGAGACACAAGGCCGAACTCGAAAGGATGGTAAGCGAGCGCAGGATATATTCGCGGCTCAGGGCCATCATGGGCGACTATCTGGTATTCTACACCGTCGATCCGGAGACAGGAGACTACTTTGAATATTTCGGGAGCGAGGAATACAAGAGGTTTGGTATAAGCAAGAGAGGACACAATTTCTTTGAGACCTCGCGCAGACAATCGGTAAGAACTGTATACCAGCATGATCTGGACATGTTTTTGAGCGAGTTCACCAGAGAGAACGTACTGAACAGCATCATGACCAACGGCGTATTCTCGCTCCAGTACAGGCTGATGATAGGCGGGAAACCGAAATACATCAATCTGAAGGCGGGCATGTCCGAAGAAGAAGACGGTACAAAGCTCATAGTGGGCATCAACGATGTCGATGCGAGGGTCAGAGGAGGCCTCGAATACACCCAGAGGATGGAGACCCTCAGGAAAAACGCGCCGGACAGGGATGCGGACAAGGAGGAAGGCTTCCAGTTCATCGTCGACAGCATGACAAAGCCGTGCGCGGTCCTGTCTGTAGAAAAAAGACCGGACGGCAGCTGCGGCGACATCCATATCGTGCGCGCGAACAAGGCTTACAAGGAGAGCATGGGCCCGGCGTACAGGGACGGAATGATCTACCACGAGCTTGTCCCTAAGGACATCAAATTCGAGGACTTCTGCTACAGAGCGGCCATACTCGGCCAGAAGATGCACACATATGTCGAGACAAGAGCTCTCGACGCATGGACGGATATGGAACTTATACCTATGGCCTCTGACAGCGAGAGCACCGGCTACTGCCAGTTCCTCTTCGAGTTCACAAAGGGCGCGGAAGCGGAGCGCATGGCCGATGTATCGATACAGACGGCCGATACCGCAATAAAGGCATGCATAAAACTGATGGGCGCGAAGGACTTCAAGTCAAGCGTGCATTCCGTGCTCGAAGACGTGAGAGATCTTGGCGAAGCGCTTTGCTGCGAGATCCTGCTCGTAAATAACAAGGACCGCATGGTAGAAAAGTATTGCAGCGCCATGAGAGCTGACAACCCGTTTATCGATGTCGACATTGACGATGTGCTTCCGTACAGTCTCGTGAAGACATGGGAAAGACTGCTTGATGACAGTAACTGCATTATCGTAAAAAACAGCCGCGATCTCGACAGCCTTGCCCTGAAGAGTCCGGACTGGGCCCGGTCTCTGGGCGAGAACGGAGTCGAAAGTTTGATACTCCTGCCTCTTTATCAGAACAAATCTATATTCGGATATCTGTACATGACCAACTTCAACACAGACAAGGTGGTCGAGCTCAAGGAGGTCATGGAGCTGATCTCGTTCTTTCTGGGCACCGAGATATCCAATACGCTGCTGCATGAGCGCATGAATCTCATGCTCAGGACGGATACCCTGACAGGAGCCAACAACCGCTACGCCATGCTCGACAGGATATCAGGGCTCAAAGGAAAATCCTTCGGCATAATAAGCCTTGACCTGAACGGACTCAAGAGAATGAACGACACATACGGACATGACGCAGGCGACAGGCTGCTGGTGCAGGCTGCCGAGGTGCTGTCAAAGGTGTTCTACGAAGAAGACATATTCCGTACGGGCGGCGACGAATTCGTCGTCATATCCGCGGATATAACAGAGGGAGTATTTAACCGCAAGCTCGCAAGGCTTCGCCGCGACGCCGAAAAGAACGTCGACGTCAGTTTCGCGATGGGCTCGTTCTGGTCGGACGGGACCGTGGAGCCTTCCGAAGCGTTCAGGATCGCCGACGACAACATGTACAGGGACAAGAGGGAATACTATCGCGATCATCCTGATCTCAGCGTCCGGTGACAACAGATTCTTGTTTCGGGTGTTGACATAGTCTGGTCTCTGAACTATAATAAGCAAGTCGCATATAAATGCGGCTTTGTTCCGAGGTAGCTCAATGGCAGAGCAACCGGCTGTTAACCGGTAGGTTGTGGGTTCGAGCCCCACCCTCGGAGCCAATTTTACAAAATATGCCGGAGTGGTGGAATTGGTAGACACCTGGGACTTAAAATCCTATGGGTAGTGATACCCGTACCGGTTCGAGTCCGGTCTCCGGTACCACTTCACGAAAGCATATAATGATGACGCGGGATAGAGCAGTTGGTAGCTCGTCGGGCTCATAACCCGGAGGTCGGGGGTTCAAGTCCCCCTCCCGCAACCA
>CADBFL010000154.1 GCA_902793875.1 uncultured Eubacteriales bacterium
AGCGATGCGTACGCGGCGCCGTATTCGCCCATCGTCACCACTATCGCCGGCATCCTTGCCGCGTCGATCTTCTCAGCGAGCACATCCCCCATGTCTTCGGGCGCGGTCTCTTCGAAATCATCGGAGAAGAGCAGTTCAGCCTCCTGCAGATTGCAAACCAGGCACCCTATATTCTTCAGAAGATCTCTTCTTTCGATCGCGATCGACATGTTGGATACCACGGCGTATATCTTCTTTCCGTGCTTTTCGGCCAGCTCGATGACTTTCTTGAGTATAGGCACCTCGATGTCGAATTCGACCGCTATGCTGTCCGCGCCTCCGAATATCTCATCGCCTTTTTTATCGAGCATGTCCAGCATCGGCATGAGATCCGGGCGCTTGGATATTGACGCCACCACATCCCCGCTGTTGTCGAAGACGGCAAGCCATGTTCCGAGACCGTCGTCGGTGCGCGTTATATAGTCGGTATTGCAGCGGTGCTTTGCAAGCTTGTCCGCCACCTCCGTGCTGATATTGCGCTTATCGAGCACGGTGACGAATGACGG
This sequence comes from uncultured Eubacteriales bacterium, assembly GCA_902793875.1. Classification (GTDB taxonomy): domain Bacteria; phylum Bacillota; class Clostridia; order Peptostreptococcales; family Anaerovoracaceae; genus Crickella. Next base: position 546 of record CADBFL010000154.1, read on the forward strand.
CCTGAGCTCGACGTTCGCTATGTCCTCGGCTATGTTTCGCCCGACCCCGCCGTGCACCTCGACCACGAAGCCGGAATTGCGGCCCGTCGGTATGTACTGCGAATACGGGTATCCCTTGATGTCCACGAACGCGGCCCCAATGACCACTATTCCTGTATCCGGTTTTTTCTTTGCCATCTGAAACCTCCTTCAGTAACGTCCGAACGGGTCTGCGTCCAGCGCGATCAGCCTCGCCTTCAGGCCCGTGAATCTTTCGTCGGCGTGGTCGTTGTCCGTCATCATGCGGACCCTCGCCGGGTCTCCTACTATCAGAACGAGGCGCTTTCCCCTCGTGACCGCCGTGTAGAGCAGGTTCCTCGTCATCAGCATGGGCGGGAAGCTGAGCACCGGGATTATCACGACCGGGAATTCAGATCCCTGGCTCTTGTGGACCGTGACCGCATACGCGAGATCGAGTTCCTCGAGCATCTCGCCGCTGTAGTCGACGATGCGGTCGTCCATCCTCACGGTCATCTTTCTGTCAGCCCTGTCGATCTCTTCGATGAAGCCCATGTCGCCGTTGAAGACGCCCTCTCCTTCCGTCATGTAATCATCGGTGCGCCACTCGGCCCCGTAATTGTTGCGAAGCTGCATCACCTTGTCGCCCTCGCGGAACGTCACCATGCCGACCTTCAGCTCGGCCCTGCCCTCTTCAGGCGGATTGATGACCTCCTGCAGCATGTTGTTGAGGCTCGGCGCCCCGAGCATGCCCCTCTTTGTAGGAGTCAGCACCTGTATGTCGTCCGCGGATCTCACGAAGCCGAAGCTGCTTTCTATGCGGCCGCCGATGAGCTCCCTTATGGTATCCGTGACAGCGATCTCGTTCATCCTGCCGATGATGTAGAAATCCTCTCCGATCTGCTGCTCCGGGTATTCGCCGCTGTTTATCATGTGCGAGGCGGCAACTATGCCGCTGCCCTCGGCCTGCCTGAATATCTCCTTCAGCCTTATGACCGGGATGCATTCGCTCGCTATCATGTCGCGAAGCACGTTGCCTGCCCCGACTGGCGGGAGCTGATCGGCATCGCCTGTGAATATGACGCGCGTCCCCTCCTTGATCGCGTTCAGGAGTCCGTCCATCAGCATGAGGTCTATCATCGAAGCCTCGTCGACTATTATGACGTCCTGCTCGAGGGGGTTCTCTTCGTTCCTTCCGAAGTTGAGCAGGTCCTCTTCGTCCGACCAGACGAACTCGAGCAGGCGGTGTATCGTCATCGCGGGGCTTCCGGTCGCCTCCTCCATCCTCTTGGCGGCCCTTCCCGTAGGCGCCGCCAGGGCGACGGACATGCCGGCGAAGCCGAATATCCTCACGAGAGTGTTTATGATCGTGGTCTTTCCCGTGCCCGGGCCGCCGGTTATTATCGTGACGTTTCCCGCAAGGCACTCGATGACTGCTCTCTTCTGCTCTTCGGAAAGCTCCACATCGCCTTCCGCGTCTATGCTCTGTCCGGCGGAGCGCAGGGCGTTTTCAAGGCTCACGGGCACCTGCTTCGGCGCCGCTTTCATGAGGCCCGCAAGAGCGTGGGCCACCCTCTGCTCCGCGTGGTAATAGCCGTACAGATATATCACGGCGACGTCCTCTATGCGGTCTTCCTCGAGTTCTCCGGCAAAAACCATGTCCCTGACGGAATCCGCGACCCTGTCCATCATCACGTCGAGAAGCTCCGCAGTCTTTTCGATCAGCAGCTTTTCGGGCATCAGTGTGCTTCCCGACACCGCCCAGGACTTCAGCATGTGGCGTATTCCGCTTTCTATCCTGAGGCTGCTGTCCGGCTCGAAGCCTATCTTCGCCGCGATGGCGTCCGCCCTGTTGAAGTTTATTCCGCGGATATCGTCGGCGAGGGTGTACGGGTTCTCTCTCACTATGTCAAGAGCGTCCTTCCCGTAGATCTTGTATACCCTCACGGCCTCGCTCATCTCTATGCCGAGCTCGCGAAGCCCGATGGCGGTGTCGGCGACCTCTCTCGACTCGCGGAACGATTCGCTTATCTTTTCGAGCGTCTTCGCTCCTATGCCGCTCACCGACAGCAGCTTTTCGGGAGTCTCTTCGATCACCTTCAGCGTATCCTCGCCAAAGGTATCGACCAGCGTCCTCGCGGTGGCAGGACCGATGCCGCGGACATTGCCCGCCGCCAGAAAGTCGAATATCGCTTCGGTCCCCTCAGGCAGCAGCTCCTCGTATGAGGTGAAGCTGAACTGCTCGCCGTATTTCGGATGGACGGTGAACCTTCCCTCGACGCGGTAGTCCCCGCCCTGCTTCGGCTCGGCAAAAGAACCGGCTATGCGCATGGAGCCCTCCGCTGTGGACAGGATCGCCACGGTATAGCCGTTTTCTTCATTATGGTAGATTATCTTTCCGAGTCTGCCTTCCTGCTGCATCTAGAAAGTCCTCTTGTACAGTTTTCTGTTGTCGAGCGTGTATACTCTCTCGCTGAAGCCGCCCGGCTCGACGCTCCTTAAGGCGTCCTCCATGTCGAACATCTTGGCGTCAGTCATGTCGAGATAGTGGAGCATCTCGGCCTCCGGGAAGAGCGGTTTTTTCGGGCTTCCGAAGTCTGGCTCGTAGTGGTGCGAAAGGGCCATGTGCTGCATCAGCAGGCATTTCTCGGCATCGATCCCGAGCTCCTTGCAGCGCTCTCCTATGGTCTCGACCCCCATCACCAGGTGTCCCAGCATCTTTCCCTCGAGGGTGTATTCCGGAACGACTCCGTTCTCGTCGGAGGCAAGCTCGTTGAGCTTCTCTATGTCGTGAAGAGCGACGCCCGCAAGCAGCAGGTCCTTGTTGAGGTAGGTATACACCTCGCACGCTCTTTCTCCCATCATCATCATCCGCTTGACATGGTAAAGGAGTCCCGCGTACTCGGCGTGGTGATTGCTCATTGCGGCCGGCCAGTACATCAGTCTCTCCCTCTCGCCCTCGTAGAAGCTCAGGCAGAGCTTTTTCAGTTCTTCGTCCTCGAAGGCGTTTATCCTGCCGACTATGTAGTCGTACATGTCCTCCGGCTTTTCAGGCGCGGCCCTGAAGAGGTCGGCTCTTTCGTATGAGTCCTCTTTTGCGCGGCCTTTTATGGTGTCGAGTATGAGCTGGTTCTGGCCTCTGTAATCGCGGCATTTGCCGACGACGGTGATGACCATGCCCGGCTCTATCTTCGAATAGGAAGCGACCTCGTCCGGCGTGAGGCTCCACTTGACGGACTGGATATCCCCGGTAGCGTCCGCAAGAGTCATGTAGAGATGTCTCTTGCCGTTGTTTCCGTCCCTTATGTCGGCGCCTTTGACGAGGTATCTGTCTTCGATCCGGCGGTTTTCATCAGGTCTGAGATCCTTTATGTAATATGGTTTCATATATGCTTCTCCTTGCTTTGTCGTTGTCAGCTGTAAGTATACCATACAGAGAGCTTGTGTTATAATGTTCTCGACCGATCATTCGTGAAGATTATTTGAACGAGGTGCGTTATGGTTTTCGATGCTGAAAAAGCCGTAAAGGCGACTGTAAAGTGGATCAGAGACTGGTTCGATGTGAACGGTCCGGGCTGCAATGCTATAGTGGGCGTGAGCGGAGGCAAGGACAGCTCCATCGCCGCGGCGCTGTGCGCTGAGGCCCTCGGAAAGGACCGCGTCATCGGCGTTCTCATGCCGAACGGCGAGCAGGCCGATATAAACATGGCCAGACTCCTTGTGGACCATCTCGGGATCGATAATTATACGATAAACATAAAAGGCGCGTTCGATTCCGTTATATCCGAGATGAATGCGGCCGGCCTCGAGCCGTCAAAGGACACCATCATCAATCTGCCGCCGAGGCTTCGCATGTCCACGCTCTACGCTGTCTGCCAGAGCAG
>CADBFL010000155.1 GCA_902793875.1 uncultured Eubacteriales bacterium
CGCAAAAAGACCAATGTGATCATGTTCATCACGCTGTTTGTGATGATGCTCATACCTTTCTTCAGCAGCATGTTCAACGGCTTCGGATATGTGACCTTCAGATGGTCGTATACCCTCCTGCTGTTCGCGGTATGGAGCGGCGTCGAACAGTATGACGCGGAGGTCTTCAGAGACAGGAAGAACCTCAGGCTGTCGCTTATCGGACTGCTGCTGATCGGAGCATGGGCGGTGGGTCCGTATCTTGTCGGAGAGACATCGATAGGAATGAGCGGAAAATTCTTCTGGGCCGTCCAGCTCGCGGCGGGAGCAGCGCTGCTGCTGATCTTCCGCAGAGCGGGAAAGGCCGGAGAGATAAGCAGAAAAACCACGGCGGCGGTCCTGCTGATAAGCCTGATGTCGCTTTCGCTCGGATGGTCGGCCGGCTTTTACGGCAACAGAAACAACTTCGCTGAGGTCGGAACGGTACAGAAGAATCTGAGCACATCGACATTCAGAGTATCGAATCAGATCGATGACGACGGCTTCTACAGGATCGACTCGGTCGACGGGATGAACAGGCACGCGATGCTCAAATTCCCGGCAAACGAGAACATCTGGTGGAAATCGAACAATCTGTTCATATACAACAGCAGGATCCCTGAGACGCTCACGGACTTCAATGTCAGCCTGGGCAACAGCTACGGATACGCGAGAAGGGTCTACATGCTCTCGAACGGCAACAGGATGGGACTGGACTTCATATACGGAGTCAGGTACTTCCTTGGCAGCGACGCAAAGAAAAAGGGCTATGAGGATTCGGACAACTACGCCGGATACGGATTCGAGAAGACGGGAACCATAGACGGGGTAAACGTTTTCAGGAACAAATACGATACCGGACTGGGCTTTGTCTATCAGAAGGCCATACCGGAAAAAGAATTCGCCGGACTGGACAGCCTGTACAAGGAGCAGGCCCTGATGCAGGCCGCGGTCATACCCGAAGAGGAGATGTCCGACATCGGCGACACCGAGCTCGTATCCGCCGGAGACCTTGAATACGACATAAAGGATCTGGACTACGAGGTCACGGCCACCGACGGGCTGACGATAGGGGACAATGTGATAGAGGCCGAGAAGGGAAACGCCTCATTCACGATATCCGCCGCAGACATCCCGGACTGCCAGCTCATAGTCTCATTCGACGGCCTGCTGAGAGACTCAAAGGACGACAAGACAGGCTCGTCCTATGAGATATACGCAAGCGACGGCAGGGTCACCAGGGAGGCGATCGCGCTTAAGAGCCGCCAGGGAGTCGGCAATCTGGTCAACCACGACCTCAACATGGGGCATCACAGCGGGGATGCTGCCGTAACGGTCACCTTTGAAAGAAAGGGGACATATACCTTCGACGGCATACATCTGTATGCGATGAGCACTGCTCTGTACGACAAATATGCGGCCGAAAGGATGGAAAGCAGCCTGAAGGTCACAGAATACAGCGATAAAAAGGTCGCCGGGACCGTCGAGACGGATAAGGACGGGGTGCTGTTCCTGTCCATCCCGGTGCACGAGAGCTGGGACATCTATGTCGACGGAGTGAAGACTGAGCCTGTCGAAAACGTGAACATCACCTTCAAGGGCGTCTTTGTTCCTGCCGGCGGGCACGAGATAGAGCTGGTCTACAACAACAGATATGTGAAGCTTGGCTGCCTGCTGACGCTGCTCGGCCTTGTGATCACAGCATTCATCATCCGAAGAGAAAAAAGGTCCGGGGACAGACAAAGTGTCCGTTAATAATGCCCGTTAATAATGTAATGTCGGGCGGGTGTCTGATATAATGATAACGCTGACCTGCGGAGACATAACTTATCAAAGAGGGGAAAGTACATGCTTATATCATTTGTCATACCGTGCTACTATTCAGAGAATACCATCCGCAGGGAAGTCGAGGCCATCATCGAACAGTTCGGGCAGAGAGAAGGCTACGAATATGAATTCGTGCTGGTCAACGACGGATCTACTGACGGCACCTTTGACGAGATTAGATATCTGTGCAATAAATATCCCGGCGTAAAGGGCATCAACCTGATGAGAGGCTTCGGCCAGCACAACGCTCAGATGGCGGGCCTCACCTATGCGACCGGAAAATACATAATGGGCATGGACGACGACATGCAGACGCATCCTTCGCAGGTGTTCAGGCTCATAGACAAGATACAGGAAGGCTACGATGTGGTCTACGGTACGTATCCGAAATCGAAGAACGGATTCTTCAAAAGGCTGTCAAGCAGGTTCAACCGCTTCACGTCGAGGATACTCCTGGACATGCCGAAAGAGATCGTAGCGACCAACTTCTGGATAATCACCGACAGGGTGAGAGACGAGGTCATAAAATACAGCAGCTTCAATCCCGTGCTCGACGCGATCTTCTATCAGGTCACTCATAATTTCGGCAGCGTTGAGGTCGAGCATCACAAGAGGGAATCGGGAAAGTCGGGCTATACCTTCAGGAAGCTCGTCAGGCTGTGGCTGTCATACTGGAACTATTCGGTCATGCCGCTGAGGGTATCGTTCCTGATAGGCGCGGCATCGGCCACGTTCGGACTTATCGTGACCATATGGCTGATCTATAAAAAGATCACCGACCCCGTGCTGCCGATGGGCTGGGCGTCGACGCTGTGTCTGATGACGCTGCTTTTCGGAGCGGTGCTGATGGTGCTCGGAGTAGTGGGAGAGTATCTCGGCAAGGCCATACTCATACTGAACAGGACTCCTCAGTACACGATCAGAGAGATGATCAATTTCGATGAAAAAGATTAAGTATTTTGTATTTCTGCATCTCTGCATCCTGATATTCTCGATGACGGAGATATTCGGAAAATTCGCGGCGATCACGTACAAGGAAGAAGGCGTATACAGCAAAAAGCTTTATGTATTCCTTTTTCTGATGCTGTTTGTCTGCGTGTTTTACGCTTTCTGCTGGCAGAAGATCATAAAGCATTTTGACCTGCACACGGCGTACGCCAACAGGGCCATGTATCTGGTATGGAGCCAGATATGGGCGGCGGCGATCTTTTCCGAAGTCATAACGCCCAGAAACGTCCTGGGAATGCTGATAGTCATGACGGGAGTCATACTGGTCTCTACGGGAGACGCCGATAAGGAGGTGTCGTGAGATGCATCCTTACATGCTGATCCTCTTCGCGACTACGTTCTTCACGGCCTTCTCGCAGGTGCTGATGAAGCAGAGCGCGCAGAAGAAATACAAAAGCTGGATATATGAATATCTCAACTGGAGAGTCATTCTGGCCTACGGAATCGTATTCACCGTGCTGATGGTGAACACATACGCGTACACAGAGGTTGAGATCAAATACGCATCCATCATAGACGCATTCAGTTACGTGAATGTCATGCTGTTCTCTTACCTGCTTCTCAAAGAGAGATTCACGGGGAGGCAGCTGCTTGGGAATCTTGTCATCATAGCGGGAATACTCGTTTATACTTTATAGGAGGGACCGAATTGAAACAGGGTAAAAAAGGCGATGTAGCCATAATGGGAGCGAGCTATCATCAGCTTCCGCTCATAGAGAGAGCCCAGGAGCTCGGATACACGACCCACGTGTTCGCGTGGGAATGCGGCGACATAGGCGAAAAGGCCGCGGATCATTTCTATCCCATAAGCACCATGGACAGGGATGCGGTCCTCGAAAAATGCAGAGAGATAGGCATAGACGGGATATGCAGCATCGCTACCGATGTCGGGCTCATCACGGCCAATTACGTGGCTGACAAGATGGGCCTCGTCGGGAACAGCATGGAGAGCACCTGGAAGAGCACAAACAAGCACCTGATGAGGAAGGCATTCGAAGAGAACGGGGACGCCAGCCCGAAGAGCATAGGCGTCGATGCGGACACGGACCTTTCGAAGATAGACATCCCGTATCCGGCTATCGTAAAGCCTACCGACAGAAGCGGCAGCAGAGGCGTCAGAAAGATATGGTCGCCTGATGAGCTGGAGCCTGCAGTGAAGGCGGCGATCGAACAGAGCTTCGAGAAGAAGGCCGTGGTCGAGGAATTCGCCGAAGGCCAGGAATACAGCGTCGAATTCATTTCGTACAAGGGCAAACACACCTTCCTCGCGGTGACTTTCAAATACACCACGGGAGATCCGTATTACATAGAGTCGGGTCATTATCAGCCGGCGCCCGTCGATGATGAGACCAGGGAAAGGATCAAGGAAGTGGTGTCGCACGCGCTCGACAGCCTCGAGATAAAGTACGGAGCCACATGCACTGAGATAAAGATAGATGACGAGGGAAAAATCAGGCTGATAGAGGTCTGCCCGAGGATGGGCGGCGACTGCATCGGCAGCGACCTTGTCAAGTACTCGACCGGACTGGATTATGTCGGGATGGTAGTT
>CADBFL010000156.1 GCA_902793875.1 uncultured Eubacteriales bacterium
TTCGAAGAGCACGAGTTCCGCCTCGATCCGGGAGATATGCTGTACGTATACACAGACGGAGTCACTGAGGCGACAAACTGCGACAACGAGCTCTTCGGAGAGGAGCGTCTGGAGAAGGCTCTCAACGGGTGCGGCGGTGACGCTGCCGGCAAGGTGCTCGGAGCCGTCGGGGATTCCATACGGGATTTCGTAGCCGGAGCCGATCAGTTCGACGACATCACCATGCTCGCGATGAAATACGAGGGCCCGGTAAAATAGAAAAGGAAATAAACAGTAATGTTCACACATCTGCACGTACATACCGAATACAGCCTGCTCGACGGAATGAGCAGGATATCCGAGCTTCCTCAGCATGTGAAGGATCTCGGCATGGAGGCGCTTGCGATCACTGATCACGGCGCCATGTTCGGCGTTGTGGACTTTTACAAGGCCTGTAAGAAGGCCGGCATCAGGCCGGTCATCGGCTGCGAGGTGTATACAGCTGCAAGGACCATGGCCGACAGGGACATCGACCGCGACAGGAACTCCGGGCATCTTATACTGCTGGCTGAAGATCAGCAGGGATACAGCAACCTCGTAAAGATAGTGTCCAGGAGCTATGTGGACGGATTCTATTTCAAGCCAAGGGTGGACAAGGCTCTTCTGAGACAGTACGCCGACGGCATCATATGCCTGTCGGGATGTCTGGCGGGCAACGTCCAGAGATATATCCTGAACGGAGACTACGAAGGAGCGAAAAAAGAAGCCCTCGAGCTGCGCGAAATATTCGGAGAGGATGACTTCTTCCTTGAGCTGCAGAACCATCATCTGGAAGAGGACGCCCGCGTGATCGAAGGCCTCAGAAGGCTCAGCGCCGAGACGGGCATACCGATGGTCGCGACCAACGACGCGCATTACATAAAGCGCAGCGATGCGACGGCGCAGGACGTTCTGATGTGCATACAGACACAGTCGAAGGTATCCGACGCTGACCGCATGAGGTTCGAAAACGACGAGTTCTATGTCAAGTCCGAGGCCGAGATGAGAGAGCTCTTCCCGGACATGCCGGATGTAATCGACAGGACGCAGGAGATAGCCGACAGGTGCAATGTCGAATTCGAATTCGGCAATTACCACCTGCCTGAATACATTCCGCCGAACGGCAGGACGACAGACGAATACTTAAGGGAGCTGTGCTGTAAGGGCCTTGTGAAACGCTACGGTCCTGATGCCATGGATCCGGGCAGCATATACAGGCAGAGGCTCGAGACTGAGCTTTCCGTCATCGAGGGAATGGGCTACGTCGAATACTTCCTCATAGTCTGGGATTTCATAGACTACGCAAAGAGAAACGGCATCGCGGTCGGCCCGGGCAGGGGGTCCGCCGCCGGAAGCATAGTGGCGTACAGCCTTGCGATAACCGAGATAGATCCCATCAAATACAGTCTCATCTTCGAGAGGTTCCTCAATCCGGAGCGGGTGAGCATGCCTGATATAGATATCGACTTCTGCATCGAAAGAAGGCAGGAGGTGATAGATTATGTAACGCGCAAGTACGGCAGGGACAAGGTCTCGCAGATCATCACCTTCGGAACGCTCAAGGCGAAAGCCGCGGTCAGGGACATCGCGAGGGCTCTCGATGCGACATACGCAGAGGGCGACGAGATCGCAAAGGCTATACCGAACGAACTCGGGATCACCATAGCCAAGGCTCTTGAGGTCAATCCCGATCTCAGAAACAGATACGAGAACGAGCCTCTGGTAAAACAGGTGCTCGATCTTTCCATGGCGCTCGAGGGCCTTCCGAGACACGCATCAACGCATGCCGCGGGCATAGTTATCTCGAAGATGCCTCTCGACGACTACGTGCCGTTGTACTCTTCCGACAAGGGTGTGGCGACGCAGTTCAACATGACCACCATAGAGGAGCTCGGCCTTCTGAAGATGGACTTCCTGGGCCTGAGAAACCTTACGGTCATCAGGGACGCGCTCCGGATGATAAAAGAAAACCACGGCGTCGATATAGACTGGGCGGAGCTCGGCTTTGACGATCCTGAGGTGTATAAGCTGATTGCCGACGGGAACACCAAGGGCGTGTTCCAGCTCGAAAGCGGCGGCATGACGGACTTCATGAAGAACCTCAGACCGACCTGCTTCGAGGACATAGTAGCCGGCATAGCCCTGTACAGACCGGGGCCGATGGATTCGATCCCGAGATACATAGAGAACAAGAAACATCCGGACAATATAAAATATGTAGATCCGCATCTTAAGCCGATACTCGACGTCACCTACGGCTGCCTGATATACCAGGAGCAGGTGATGCAGATAGTAAGAGACCTGGGCGGCTATTCGTTCGGACGCTCCGATCTTGTGAGACGCGCCATGAGCAAGAAGAAGATGGACGTCATGCTCAAGGAGAAGGAATACTTCATCAATGGCAAGAAGGGCGATGACGGAAGCACGGAGATAGCAGGATGCGTTGCGAACGGCGTGCCGGCGTCCGCCGCCGAGGTCATTTTCGAGGACATGGTCACTTTCGCTTCGTACGCCTTCAACAAGTCGCACGCGGCTGCGTATGCGGTGATATCCTACGAGACGGCATATCTGAAGTGCCATTATCCGGTCGAGTTCATGGCGGCTCTCATGACGAGCATGGCGGGCGATGCGAAACACACGGCCGATTATGTAAGAAACTGCCGCGAGATGAAGATACCCCTCGATCCTCCTTCGGTCCTCAAAAGCGGCAAGTACTATACCGCGAAAGACGGACGCATCAGATTCGGACTGCTCTCGGTAAAGAACGTGGGAGAGGGCATCATAGACGCGATCATCGAGGCCAGGAAGGATGAATCCGCGACGAAGGACATATACAGCTTCATCGCGGCTGTCGACGCGGGCGAACTGAACCGGAAGGCAGTCGAATCTCTGATCAGAGCGGGAGCCTTCGATGACATCAACGGCAACCGCGCCGTGCTGATGGCGGTATGCGATGACGCCGTAAAGAGGGCGCAGAGGATAGCGAAGCAAGCCGGCAAAGACCAGATAAGCCTGTTCCAGCTCGAGGAATTCGAGGACGAGGCGATATCCGCGCCCGAGCTTCCGAAGGTCGCCGACTTCAGCAATGATATCAAGCTGGGCATGGAAAAAGAGATGCTCGGAGTATACCTCTCTGGCCATCCGCTCGATGAGTACGCGGATCTTATCAGGGACAATACGACCGCAGGCACATCCGAACTGACAGGAGGCGGCGAGGAGTTCACCTCGGGCGGAGACGATGCCGACAGCATGGTCATAAACACATCGAGGTTCAAAGACGGCGACAGGGTCATAATGGCCGGAATGGTCAGCGGAGTTCGCACCATGATAACCCGCAGGTCGCAGGAGATGGCCAGGATGACGCTCGAGGACTTCGACGGAGTGATCGACGTGATCGTATTCCCGAAGGTATACGAGAGAAAGAGGAACCTCGTCGCGAACGACATGATAGTCGCTGTCTCGGGCAGAGTGAGCTTCAAGGATGAAAGCGACGCCGAGATACTCGCAGAAGACGTGGTCCCGATAGAAAACATAAGAGAGCTCGCGCGGGGAGGCGGCCGCGGCAGCAGTCCGCAGGCTCCTGACGACAGGTATCACGCATCGCCGCAGGACATGCCGGCGCATAGAAACGGATACGCGCAGAGACCTGCCGCTCCTCTCACGGATCCGGTAAAACTCAGGGTGCCGCAGGAAGTGCTCGATGCGCACGGAGAGGCGAGAAAACTTCTTTTTCACATCACCGACATGATGAGCCTGTATCCGGGAGACCGGGATGTGCTGGTATATCTGCCGGGAAAGAAGGCGATGCGCGGCAATGCCGAAAACCGCGTCACCGTGACGCCGGAACTGATCGGAAAGCTCGAGAGACTGCTCGGAAGAGAGAACGTAAAATACTGAGCGGAATGCAGTAACGGAAACGATGAACGAAAGCATAGTCATATACACTTCGAAAAGAGGATCCACGAAGCAGTACGCGGAATGGATAGCGGAAGATCTCGGCTGCAGGGCCGTGCCGCTTGGCGACGCCCTGAATGAGGGGATCGATCTTCATGACTATGACTGCGTGATCTACGGAGGCTGGATCAGGGGCTCGGGGATAGTGGACTTCGATAAGTTCGCAAAGCTTCTCGATGAGGATGCCATGAAGCGCCTCATAGTCTTCGGGACGGGATTTGCCGATGAGACCGCAGAGAACTATGCCCAGGTCTGGGGCTACAGCATAGGGAAGCTCGACCCGAAGAACGAGAACGGAGCCATCCTGTACATACTGGGCGGAAGGTACGTTCCCGAAGAGGTGACGGGCATGGATAAGTTCCTCATGAAGATCATGAGGACGGT
>CADBFL010000157.1 GCA_902793875.1 uncultured Eubacteriales bacterium
CCGCGGTCCTCGGCATTGCCGATCACGAAATCATCGATCATTGAGATGTCTATGGTGTTGAATTTCATTTTTCTCTTTTGTTCTTTCAGTCAGATGATCCTGAATACTGTCAGATTCAATATACCACAATTCAGAAGCATTTTTTAATCATTTCAGGATCAGGCTCTGATTTATCGAGCGCAGCGACGGCAAAATACGCGATGCCGCCGATGATGAGCCCGGCTATTATCTCATGGATCCCGAACGGGAGTATCTTGACTCTGTTGAAGAAAATGAATGTCGCAAGTCCGCATATGACGGAAGCGAGGCACGCCCTGCCGGTTCCCTTCTTCCAGTAGAGTCCCCCTATTATCGGCCAGAAGAACGTTGCCTCGAGGCCTCCGAAGGCGAACAGATTTATCCAGACTATCACGTCAGGCGGATCCAGCGCCAGCAGGCAGCCGATGATGCCGATGCCGGCAGTCAGGGCGAAGCTGTATTTCGGAACCTTCCCGAACGCTTCGTCGTACGCGGGATCGTTCACCGCTTCGGTCCCGAGAGGGACCTTCTTCACATAATGCAGATAAAGATCCTTGATTATCGTCGCAGACGCAAGTATGAGAAGCGAGTCTATCGTAGACATCACCGCAGCGAGCGGAGCCGCGAGGAAAAGTCCCGCCGCCCATGCAGGCATGTATTTCATCACCACATAAGGTATGACCTGGTCGGTGCTTTCAAGCCCGCCCTCGGGAAGAAGCGGAAAAGCAAGCGTGCCGGCAAGATGCATGCCTATCATGAGGACCCCGATGACAGCCGTTCCGTATATCATGGCTCTGTGCATCGACCTCGTGTCCCTGAACGCCATGCATCTGACGGCGGTCTGAGGAAGTCCGAGCACCGCGACTCCCACGAGGACCCAGAAGGAGATCAGAGCGCCCGGTCTCATGGCCGGTATGTCCGCGCCGAATTCTCCCTTTCCCATGAGATCCCATCCCGGGTTTCCGGCGTCAAGGGATCTGACTATGCTGTCCATCCCGCCGCCTGCTCTTATGATGAAGAACAGCAGCAGGAATGTGCCTGCGGTCATTACCACGCCCTGGATCGTATCGGTCGTGACTACCGCCTTGAAGCCTCCCACCGAGGTATAAATGATCACGACGGCGCCGAACAGCAGCAGTCCGGCCCAGTACGGAAGACCGGTGACGCTCTGGAGCAGCGTGGCTCCGCCGATGAACTGGGCGATCATCTGCGTCGTAAAGAAAACGACCATCGCTATGCCGCAGATGATGACGACTGCCGGCGAATCGTAGCGCGCCCTGAGGTAATCGTTTATCGTTACGGCGTTGGTACGCCTGGCTATCATGGCGAATTTCTTGCCGAGGACTCCCAGAGTCAGGAATGTGGCTCCTATCTGGACTCCGGCGACCCACGACCACGTCATGCCGAAGCTCGACGCAAGGCCCGGGCCTCCGAGGAATGAGCTCGCGCTCGTGTACGTCGCGACGAGAGTCATGGCGAGCACGACGCCTCCCATGCTCCTTGAGCCCGCGAAATAATTCGAGAGGAAGCCGCTTGAAGCGTTCTCTTTTGCCGACTTTCTGCTGGCGAGTATGCCGATGCAGAGGTTGAGCAGAAGATAAGCGACAAGGATGATCAGCACGGCGGCGTTCTTACTCATCGCTCCCTCCTTCCTCATCATCCAGGCTGAAGTCCCTGAAGACTTTTTTCAGCAGGAAAGCCACCCCGGCAAGAGCTATCACGAACATGCCCGGCGTGCTCACGAGCCACCAGAGCGGAAGGCCGAAAAGCCTCGTTCCCGTTCCGGACAGAAGGTATGCGAATGCCGTGTTCCACACAAAGCAGAGCGCAAACAAAGCAAGTGTATATCCTGCTTCTTTTCTTATCTGTTTTTCTTTCTGTTCTTTGTTCATCATTTCCTTTTTCGCAAAAAAATCCCGAAATACCGTCAAGCCTTTAATTGACGCCCTATCGTTCAGAGATAAGGTGGGTACTTCCTGAGCCTGGCTTCTGTAGTCCGCTCCGTGACGGCTTTACATAATGCTTCCGCATCGGAATCCCTTTAAGTATGTGTAGGTTCAATTAAGAAGACTTTGACGCATATTCCAGGAATCTGGGTATCAGTCGAGCTGGAGGTCGCAGTTGAAGTACACCTTCTGGACATCATCGTTGTCCTCGAGACTCGTTATCAGCTTGGTCAGAGACTTGATCGCAGCCTCGTCCGTGACGGATGCCTCCATCGAAGGGATCTGCTCGACCTCGGCTTCGAAGATCTCGTATCCGGCGTCCTTGATCGCCTGATGCACATCATTGAAGACCGAAGGCTCCGTCCTGATCTCGAAGTTGTCCTCGTTCACGATCATGTCGTCCGCGCCCGCATCGAGAGCGACCATCATGACTTCGTCCTCGTCGAGATCCTCGGAGTCGACGACGACCACGCCCTTGCGGCTGAACATGTACGAAACGCAGCCCGGCGTGCCGAGGTTGCCTCCGTTCTTGTCGAACACAGACCTTACAAATGAAGCCGTTCTGTTCTTGTTGTCGGTAAGGGCCTCCACTATGACGGCAACGCCGCTCGGTCCGTACCCTTCGAACTGGAGCTCTTCGTACGACTCTCCGCCGAGCTCGCCCGTGCCCTTCTTGATCGCTCTGTTGATGTTGTCGTTAGGCATGCCTATGGCTTTCGCCTTATCGATCGCGACTCTGAGCGAAGGATTGAATTCCGGGTCGCCGCCGGCCTTTGCCGCAACGATGATCTGTCTTGAATACTTGGTGAACATCGCGGACCTTTTGGAGTCCTGCGCTGATTTCCTGTTTGCTATTGTCCCATGCCTGCCCATTGGCAGCCACCTCCTTTATGTGATATTCGTTTCGTTTACAGTCAAATAATACTACTATGTCCTCTCATCTTCAAGATTCTTGAACGCTGTGGACATCATCAGCTTGATGCGGTTGAGCTGATTGACCGTCGAAGCGCCCGGGTCGTAGTCGATCGCGACGATGTTCGCTTTTTCATCATACTGCCTCAGAGCTTTCAGCATTCCCTTGCCCGCGACATGGTTAGGCAGACACGCGAACGGCTGTAGGCAGAGTATGTTCTTGACCCCGTCGTCGATCAGGTCCACCATCTCTCCGGTCAGCAGCCATCCCTCGCCGCACTGGTTGCCCACCGAGATGAACCTCTCGGCATTTGCGGCGGTCTCCTCGATCTTGTGATCTGGCATGAATCTTTTGCTCTTCGCGCAGGCTTCTCTCACGTACTTTCTGTAATGCTCGATGAACTCGATACCCGCGCGGTTTATGATCATGTCCTTATATGTTCCGGACAGATTATTGTAGTTGTATATCTTGTTGAGGAAGCCGTACTCAAAGAAGTCGATGAACGAAGGCACTACGGCCTCTCCGCCCTCCTCACCATGATCAACTCCTGCGCGAACGGCATCGCCGTCGTCTGCGCATTCTCGATGATGCCTCTGATGACGCGCGTCATCACGATCTCCAACAAGATCCTGATCCCGACCATCACGGTGGTGTGTGCGGTCGGTTCGTTCAGCGCCACAGAGTCGATGTACGGCCTGTACATCATGTTTTTCTCCGGCATCGCGTGCTATCTGCTTGACCGTGACGGGTATCCCATGGCACCGCTGCTGCTGTCGTTTGTTCTGACACCGCTGTTTGAGAAGTACATGCGCCGCGCGTTTTCCGCCTCGGCCGGCCATGTGGAGATCTTCTGGCAGTCCGCCATCTGCAAGACATGTCTGGCGCTGTTTGTGTTCTTCCTTGTCGCGCCGATGGTAAAGACTGCTGTCATGAAGCGCCGCGCCGCGCGGAAGCAGAGCGGCGGAAACGCCTGATTTGCATAGAACGCAGGAAGGAGACTGCAACAACCATGGCTGAAAAAAAGAGACTGGGAATTCTGCTTGGCGATTCAGCGGGCGTCGGTCCCGAGATCGTCGCTGACGTCGCGGCCGAAGGGCTGATCAGCGAACTGTGCGAGCCCGTGATCATCGGCGACGTGCGCCAGTTCGAGCAGGGCCTGAAGGTCATGAAAAAAGAATGCCCGCACTATGTCGTTGATGAGACGCTCCGGCTTGATCCGTCCAAAGGCATCGCCGTGCTCGATACCGGCGATCAGGACCCGGCGAAGGTCACGATGGGCAAGGTGCAGCCCTACTGCGGCGCTGCTGACGTGAACGCCATCCGCCTGGCGTGCCGCCTCTGCACCGAGGGCAAGCTCGAAGGCTACATGTACGGCCCCCTTTCCAAGGGCGCTATGATTGAAGGCGGCATGGAGCAGGAGAGCGAGGCTGAGCTGATGGGCCACGAATTCGGCCTGA
>CADBFL010000158.1 GCA_902793875.1 uncultured Eubacteriales bacterium
GCCGGAAGGAGACGAAGAAGACGATCCCCTCCGGTTCGGTTCCGATGATCGGTCTGCATCAGCTGCGCAACGCCGCGACTGCTGTCGAAGCCGTGAGGGCGTCGGGCATCGAAGTATCCGAAGAAGCAGTCAGAAAAGGCCTTTCAAAAGCATTTCTGCCGGGGCGTTTCGAGATACTCGGAAAGGCAGGGGGCAATGGTCCGTGCTTCATTGTAGACGGGGCGCATAACCCAGATGCGATCGAAGCGCTGACAAAGGCATATTCAGCCTTCGCCGCGGCAAATAAAATAAAAAGAACTCTCGTAATTTTTGGCTGTATGAAAGACAAAAATTCCGTTCGTATGGTACAATTGCTGACAGGAGGGCTCAGAGGCTGCTCCTACGCGGCGGCTGCCGCGGATTCTGAAAGAGCTGAGGATCCTTCGCGCATAAGCGGGCTGATCGCAGAGTGCGGGCGCGGGTGCAAAACGTTCGGCACCGCGCGCGAGGCGTACGGATACGCGAAGGACTCGGGTTTTGAATGCGTTCTCACATGCGGCTCGATATATCTTGCCGGCGAGATGAGGGAACTTTTCAACAAAGATCATAATCAGTAATATTTCAAAACAATAACGAGGAGAAAGGACCGGCACTATGTTTGACAGAAACGGAAACGACAACAGCAACTATAACCAGATGATAGTTGAAGAGATCCGCAAGAGTTCTGAAAAAGTCGCAGACCTTGTAAACAGGGAGTATCTGAGACAGAAGAACAACGTGGAGCTCATCGCATCCGAGAACTACTGCTCCGAGGCCGTAATGGCTGCATGCGGAAGCTGCCTCTCATGGAAGTACGCAGAGGGTTATCCGCAGGCGCCGATCACAAGGACATCCGGCAACAAGGGCAGATACTACGGCGGAACGATCATCGTTGACGAGCTCGAAGAGTACTGCTGCGATCTGTGGAGAAAGGTCTTCAAGACAGACTACCACGTGAACGTGCAGCCTCACTCGGGTTCACAGGCTAACTTCGCCGCATACAAAGCGATCCTTGAGCCGGGCGACACCATCCTCGGCCTCAACCTCGACAACGGCGGCCACCTCACGCACGGCTCGGCCGTAAACTTCAGCGGCAAGCTCTACGACATGCACTTCTACGATGTGGACGACAACGGACGCATCGACATGGAAGACGTAAAGAAGAAGGCCGAAGAGCTCAGGCCTAAGCTGATCCTTACAGGCGCATCCGCCTACTCCAGGATCATCGACTTCCCTGCTTTCGCAGAGATCGCAAAGAGCGTTGATGCATACTTCATGGTAGACATGGCCCACATCGCCGGTCTTGTGGCTGCGGGCGAGCATCCGACTCCTTTCGGCTATGCTGACATCGTAACGACGACTACTCACAAGACGCTGAGAGGTCCTCGCGGAGGCATGATCTTCGCAAGACCTGAACTCGCGAAGAAGGTAGACTCGGCGGTATTCCCTTATGCTCAGGGCGGTCCTCTCTGCCACATCATCGCAGGCAAGGCCGTATGCGCTGAAGAGGCTCTCAGGCCTGAGTTCAAAACATACCAGCATCAGGTAAGACTGAACTGCGCAGCTCTCGCCGACGAGTTCACCAAGATGGGCTATAAGGTAGTCACAGGCGGGACCGACAACCACGTATTCCTGCTCGATCTTTCGGACCACGAATTCACGGGCAAGGATCTGCAGGCGGCGTGCGACGAGGTGGGCATCACGCTCAACAAGAACTGCGTGCCTAACGAGAAGAGATCTCCTATGCAGACATCCGGCGTGCGTATCGGAACGGCTCCGATGACGACCAGAGGATATCTCGAAGATGACTTCCGCAAGGTGGCGCACAGGATCGACGAGGTAGTGAAGAAGCTCGACGCCGAGAAAGCGGCGGAGGCGAAGGCGTAGCCGCGCAGCGGGGCGGCATGCCTGACGATGTCACATAATGCGCATTTGTCACGGCAATTGCCTTGAAAGCTACAATATGTTGTTGTATACTGATTAGCAACTACTTTTGATTATTAAGGAGGTACATCGCCATGGTGAAACTCTTGATCGGACATAAGGGAAGCGGCAAGACCAAGAGAATGATCGAACTCGCTAACGACAGTGTCCAGACAGCCAGAGGAAGCATCGTGTTCATTAATAAGAATTCAAGGCTTATTTACGATCTTGACTATAAGATCAGAGTCGTATGCATGGAGGATTTCCCGCATATCACGAATGAGGATGAGTACATCGGTTTCCTGTTCGGCATCATGAGCTCGGACAATGACATCGAGACGATCTTCCTTGACGGCATCATGAGACACAGAGATTTCGCTCTCGAGGTGCTGCCGAGCTTCATAGAGAAGATCAAGATAATCTCCAGGGAATCCGGCATCGACTTCGTGCTCAGCGTGAGCGCCGAACTCGAAGAGATGATAGGCGTCGATTTCGACGACATGGAAGTACTCAACTGATAATTGGACGCAGCCCCGGGCATTTCGTCCGGGGCCTTATTATTTTTGCAAAATCGGATTTTTCCGTAAAACAGGACGGGGCCGGCTGTGTCCGCGCACTGCATGGATCAAAAGGTCTTTTGGAAAGAAATAAAGCATCGGTAATAGAAAATATATTAGACGGAATAAAAAGCGGACGTGAGATGTACGAGCAGGAGCAGGGCGGCAGCGCCGCGCTGTATGAGCATGAGCATGGCGGCGCCGCCGCCGGGGGCACGCCCGGCGGCCGGCAGGACGGTCCGGGCGGCCGGAATGAGCTGCGACTCGGGGACAACCTCGAGTACATGAAAGAACTGCTCCGGCGCGGTTACGGCGGGAAGTTCAGGCTCATATACATCGATCCGCCGTTTTTCACGCGCTCGAGCTTCAACGCCTCTTTGAATGTCAGAGACAGCTCGGGAACGAGCCGGAAGGTGCATCACCTCGCGTACGACGACAAGTTCGACCGGGATCTCGCATACTACATCGGGAACATGACCGTGAGGCTCCTTCTGATGAGGGACCTTCTGGCAGACGACGGCCTGATGTGGGTGCATCTGGACTGGCATTCGTCGCACTATATAAAGATGGTGCTCGACGAGCTGATGGGCGAGAAGAACTTCGTCAACGAGATCATCTGGTGCTACAAGTCCGGAGGCTCGGGAAAGCGGCATTTTGCAAGAAAGCACGATACGCTGCTGGTCTATTCGAAGACGGATGCCTACTATATCGACGTTCCTAAAGAAAAGTCCTACAACAGGGACCGGAAGCCTTACAGGTTCAGGGGCGTATCGGAATACATGGACGAGAACGGCTGGTACACCCTGGTCAACATGAAGGATGTATGGAACATCGACATGGTGGGACGCACATCGGCCGAAAGGAACGGCTATGCGACGCAGAAGCCGCTCGAACTCATGAAGCGCATTATAGAAGCCTCGACCGAAGAGGGGGATCTCGCGGGCGATTTCTTCTGCGGCAGCGGCAGCCTCCCTGAGGCTGCGAGCCTGACCGGAAGGTCATGGGCAGGCTGCGACAGCGAAGAGCTCGCTGCCGCGATGGCAAGGCGCAGGCTCGCGAAGTCCGGCGGGGATTTCATCTTCACCAGACAGGACGAAGCAAGGCCTCTTTCGGGCAGGGCCGACATACGGATCACGGGGGCGGATGAACTCGAGGACGGCAGATACATGTACAGGTGCCGCCTGACCGACTTCGTGCCGGATATCGACACCGGCTCGATACAGATGAAGGACAGAAAATACGTCGACGATGCCCTGAAGACCGACAGGCTGCAGTTCGCCGACCACATAATGATCTATACAGACAGCAGGACGGAATCCGCAGGCAGCGGCATGGTGCTCTGCGATGATCCCGAAGAGATGAGCTTCATCGCAGCCCCCGGCTTCACCGCCGTTGTAGTAGACATATTCGGAAAGGAATACGAAGCGGAGCTGACTTCAAGGACAGAGATATGAGCGATAAAAAAGGCGGAAAGAAAAAACTGAATCCCGTGACAAAGGCCTTGAAAAAGGACTCTGACCCGCTGGAAAGTCTCGACAGGAAGCTGTTCAGCGAGATGCCGGCGACAAAGGAAGCCAACGACAGGTACGCGCACGACCCGAAGTATCACGGGCATTCGAAGCTCAGGATGAGAGCGACAGAGATAATCTGCGCGGCGGCGGCTGTGGTCATAGGCTCGCTTGGAACGGTATCGGTGATGCTGCCGAACGGCCTTACATTCGGAGGTATCACGGGCATATCCAGGATAGTGCAGCATTATACAGACTGGAACTATTCCCTGATCTACTACGCGTGCTCGATAATCGTGCTGATCATGATCTACTACGCGTGCTCGATAATCGTGCTGATCATCGTGTGGTTGTTCCTGGGGCTGAAAGAAGTCAGGAAGATCATATTCATGTCGCTGACATATCCGCTGGCGATGCTTGTCCTTCAGTCAAACGATGTCGTCCTCATAAAAAGCGACGACCTCTTCCTCGTGGCGGTGTTCACGGGAGTCATAATCGGAGTGTCGAACGGGCTGACCTTCAAGGCGGGCTTTTCATCGGGCGGCACGGATTCGCTCGCAAAGGTGATCAAGTACCGCTGGCTGCCTCATCTGGGCATAAACAGCATCGCCTTCGCGATCAATTCCGTCATAGTCATCGCCAGCGCATTCGTGTTCGGCATAAACATAGCTCTTTACGCCGTGGTGATCATATAC
>CADBFL010000159.1 GCA_902793875.1 uncultured Eubacteriales bacterium
CAGTATCGCTCCCATGGTTCTGCCCTCGTTCATCTCGCCTCTCGACTCCGCGTACGACACGTTCTCGTCTTTGGTCAGTATCATGAGGGAGCGGCCAAGGGCCTTGTCGACGGCAGGCTGTATCTCCTGCTTGTCCATGGACGAATTGACATTCACCTGGCAGAAGATCTCATCGCACGCCGTCTTTACCGCGACGCTCATGACATCGTCATCGAGGTCCGGCTCCTCTTCTCTTATCTTATGTTCGACGACCTTTCTCAGCATAGCCGGAGAGGCATATACATACCCGAAGGTATCGAAATCCGGCATCACCTGGGACTCATCGCGCACGCATACCAGGTATTCGGCTGATTCGATCAGGCCCCTTACAGTGCCCGTGAATTCCATGTCCTCGAAAGTGACAGTCAGCTCATCGCCCGGCCTGATACCGTTCAGTTCGGCGTATTTATCCATGAGCCAGAATCCGTCCGGATCCCAGCGGTCGTATTTTTCGCCTTCGGTCAGGACGAAGCCTGAGGTATGCTCGCTCTCCGTTACCGTAAGGGCAAGCTGATCATCCGAGCCCATGACATCGGCGTTGACAGAGAGAAACCTGCTGACTCCCGACACTCCTTCTATATCCCTGATCTTATCCACATCCGCAGATGTGATGCCGTCCTCATCGATTATCCTGTAGTCGGCGAAGCCGCAGTCTCTGAAGAAAGAATCCGTGTCTTCGCCTATAGTCACCCATTCGGCGTTGAATCCTACGAACACCCCTACGCCCAGAGCGATAAGAAGGATCATGGAAATGAACTGGACTTTATATACCTTCGCGGTCCTCCACAGCTTACGTCTCAGCATCACCATTCCACCTCTTCTGCCGACAGCGGATGAAGCTGCTCATCCACGGAAGTCACCTTGCCGCTCCTTATATGGATGACCACATCGGCCATTTTGGCTATGTTCTGGTTGTGGGTCACGATGATTATCGTCTTGCCGTACTCTCTTGCCATCTTAAGCAGCAGTTTCAGCACGACCACTCCTGTTTCCGAATCGAGAGCTCCCGTAGGCTCGTCGCAGAGCAGTATCCTCGGATTCTTGGCCAGCGCCCTGCATATGGAGACTCTTTGCTGTTCGCCTCCCGACAGCTCATGCGGGAACTGATGAGCGTGATCGCTCAGTCCTACTTCGTCAAGCAGCTCTTCGGAGCTCATGTGCTCAGGCGCGATCTCTTCTACAAGAGAGATGTTTTCGAGAACAGTAAGCGTAGGGATCAGATTGTACGACTGGAATACGAACCCCACCTTGGCCGCTCTGTAATCCGCGAGCTCATCGCTCGAGAGGGTGGATATGTCGGTGCCGTCCACGACTATCGTGCCGGAGGTGGGATTATCCAGACCGCCGAGCAGGTTGAGGAAGGTGCTCTTTCCGGCTCCGGACGGTCCGAGGATGACAACGAACTTCCCTCCTTCGATCTCAAGATCGACGTCAGCCAGAGCGTTCTGCACATGATCGCCTGTCACATACGTCCTTGTCACGTCTTTGAATTGAACTATTTTCATATGCATGTGTCCTTTTGATCAGATATAGTTAGTTAAGTCTAACTTATTGTAGCACTTTCATTCCCCATAATAAAGACCGAAATGAAAAAACGACTGCAGTTCAGCAGTCGTCAGTTTCAACGATCCTTCCTCAGCTTTTCTCTTTCTTCAGAAATCCGTTCCGTCAGTCCCCGATGTACTCAAAGCAGAGCATCGTCATGTCATCGAACTGCTCGGCCTTGCCGACAAAGCCGGCGACCGCTTTCTCAACGGCGCACAGGATATCATCCGGATCGGCGTCAGCCGCGCTGTTCAGCGCCTCAAGGGTCCTGTCCATGCCGAACAGATCAAAATGACAGTCGGTAGCTTCAGGGACTCCGTCCGTATATACGAAGAGCTTTGAGCCCGGCTCCATCTGCAGCTCGTATTCCTTGTATTTCATGCCTTCCAGACCGCCTACGACGAATCCGTGCTCATCCTTCAGTATCTCAAACTTTCCGCCCGGTTTTCTGAATACAGGATACTCGTGGCCCGCGTTGACAGCGACCATTGTGCCGTTCTTCACATCAACGATGCCCAGCCAGACCGAGATAAACATGCCCTCTCTGTTATTGCTGCATATCAGCTGATTGACCGTTTCAAGCACTTCCTTAGGGCTGTGGCCCGACATGGCCTGCGTCTGTATCATGCTCTTGACCATCATCATGAACATCGCCCCCGGGATCCCCTTGCCTGAAACATCCGCCATGACCAGCGCCAGGCGATCGTGATCCACGAAGAAAAAGTCGTAGAAGTCTCCGCCGACCTCCTTGGCAGGGGTCATGCTGGCATAGATGCTGAATTCCTCGCGTTCCGGAAATGCCGGGAATATGCTCGGCAGCATGTCGGCCTGTATGCGGTTTGCCAGAGAGAGTTCTGTATTGACCCTCTCCTTTTCAGCAGTTATTTTGTTGTTCTCTTCGATGTAGCTCCGCAGTTTTTCATCCATCTCCTCGACAGAGCGCGCCACGGTCTCTATCTCATCACCTGTATGGACGTCTATACTCACGCTATCTTTGCGGTCCAGATTGTCTACGAGCCCGCTTACCGCCTCCTGCAGGGTCTCAAGAGGCTTTATTATCCGTCTGTGAATGGAGTAGTAATAAAGCGCCATGGCTATCAGCATGATCACGCTCACGGCCGCTACCACGTTTTCAAGCACCGCGATTATGCCGTCACGGATGTGGGGTATCAGCAGGTCAGCCGCCACGATCGCTACTGTATTGCCATTGCTGTCCTTCAGAGGAGAAATGGCGGTCGCGAGATCCATGTCTTTATAGCGGTATGCCCGGAACTCTTCCGTGCCGTCTTCATACGCTGCTTCTGCCGCATCCCGCGGATAATCCGAAGAATACTCCCAGAGATCAAGCAACGGTCTTGCATCATGCTCCGGCTGAGCATCCCATACATAAAGCAGCCCGTTCTCCTGAGGGATCACTACATACAAATACCTCAGCCCGGCGTCTTCTGCTATCACATTAAGAAGGCGGCTTATCTCATCATAGTACTCATCGGTCTCCCCTGTTTCTACATACTCAGCGACCTTGTCACCGTCAATGAAGTCCGACGCCATGCGGGTGTATGAGTACGAGAAATCCGAGTACATCTGCATGCTTTTCTGCCAGAAAATAGAGGCGACGGCGCCGCCGATGCCCGCTATGAGCACCAGCGCCAGCATGAACATCCTCAGGATCGTCCCGTTGGCAAGCCGTCTTGTTTTGGTCTTCTTATCGTTCATGATACCTTCCCTGTCCTTTTGTCCCCGGACAAGTATATCATATTTTCGCTGCGCAAATGACCCTCAGAGCAGACTGTGTATCCTGTCGGGCGACGCCAGTCTGAGCATCTCGTAGCCTATGCCGGCTGTGCCGTACAGCTCGATCACATTTATGTCCTCGACCGGCACGATGCTGACCTTTGGCATGAGATCCTGCCGCCTGGTCAAAATATTCTCTCATACAGACAGATGAGAGTCATCTCTGTTATTCTCTCCCCAGATGCAAAGCTGGTCAAGAACCGTCATGAGGGACTTTCCCCTCTCACTCAGACTGTACTCGACCTTCGGAGGGATCTGCGGATATTCAGTCCTTATGATCAGGCGGGCAGCCTCCAGTTCTTTCAGATTTGAGCTGAGCGTCTTATCCGAAATGTTTTTCAGATATCGTTTCAGTTCATTGAACCTTACTGTCTCATACTCCATAAGACAATACAGGATCACCATTTTATGCTTTCCGGAAATCAGCGAAAGAGTATAACTGAAGCCTGTATCCTCAAAATTTGCATTTTCAATATACTTTTTTATCATTCACTTTCCTCTGCGATAGTACCTTTCATTAATACCAGTACTTGCTTTTTATTCCTCCCAGGTTAGAATTTTATCAAAAGCAGTGTGAGAAAACTACTACCTCTACAGGTAGTGAGATGAATCACGCCCCCAATCGTCTCATGAATGATCGCTCGCTTCAACCCCGCCCCTCCTGAAAGCCCGCCCACCTGTGTTCGAGCGATCCAAAGCGGTTTTCGACAGCAAGCCCGAACAAAAAAAGAACACAAAAGAACAAGGCAGAGTCGTTTCGGAGAGGACTTGCATGGTATAATATGAACAGACGTTTGGAGGTATATCATGCAGCGCATCAGAGGCTACAAATACAGAGCATATCCAAACAGATCACAGCAGGAGTTCTTCGCAAAGAACTTCGGCTGCTGCCGCT
>CADBFL010000160.1 GCA_902793875.1 uncultured Eubacteriales bacterium
AGGTGCATGGAGTTTTTCATGGGGATGCTGATGGTGCCGGCATATATCGCTCTGAAAAAAGCTGCGGAAAACAGGGACTCAGGCTCCGGCAGGGATCATCCGCGAATGATGACTGCAGGGATGACTGCAGCCGAGCTGATCGTCTCAGCGTGCTATGTTTTTCTGATGTACCGCATGGAAGGCATATGGATACGGGGATATTTCGTCCTTGCCGCGTGCGGGCTGGTATTTACCTTTGCCCTGAACAGAGGCGCGCTCAGCAGGGTGCTGTCCATGAAGATATTCGCGATGTTTGCGGTGATACAGATGGAGTTCTATCTTTTCCACCAGGTGATAATACGGGCCCTGGGCCCGGAGCTGACAGCGGTGAGCTCTTCGGTGTTCATGCAGTCCGTGATGCTGTTCTTCATAACTGTGGCAGCGTCGGCTTCATACGACAGGCTGCTCAGGGAAAAATGCACCGCTGCCATGGAAAGCGTCCTGAGGCGCAGATGACGGCGTAAATGACAGGCCAGAGCCCTGCCTGCACCGGGCGGGACTCTTTTTTGCGCAGTTATTCAACTCTGGTCTATAATGCGGTATAATACTTTTGACTATTATCACCGGAGAAGGAAAGGGGCGAAGATGGCTTCCGACATAAGAGAAAAGATCATAGATGCTTCGTGGGAGATGTTCCGCGAGAAGGGATTCGGGGAGACCACGATCAACGACATAATCAATAAGGCCGATATATCCAAGGGAACGTTCTACTATTATTTCAGGAGCAAGGACAATCTCCTGGACACTCTGTCCGAGATACTCGACCGCGAGTATGAGAGGCTGGCGGAGGAAGAACCTGCGGATATGAGCGCTTTCGACAAGCTGATGTGGGTCAACTACGAGGTGCACGGATTCATACAGAAGAACATAGACTACAGGCTGTTCGCATATCTGTATTCAGCGCAGATCACAAAGGAGACGGGCTCGAGCCTTCTTGACCGCAACCGCTACTACTTCAGATATATCGAAAAGATAATGGAAGAGGGCAGAAAGACTGGCGAACTCACAGAGGACATGTCGGTGAGCGAGATGGTGAAGTTCTTCAGCATGGGAGAGAGGGCTCTCATTACGGAATGGTGCATGAACAACGGAGACTTCGATCTCGGCTCATACAGCAGGGAGCTGTTCCCGGTCATGATGAAGGGGCTCAAAAAATAAAAAATTATATTGATAATGAATTGTCAGATTGGATATAATAGTCGCAGGAAGTTAGACTGCGGTCTAAAACGCGGTAAAACAATGTCATGACGGAGGCGTATAAGATGGAAGAACGCGGAATGAATGCAAGGATAAAAGCTCTCAGAAAGGTGAGCATGGAGACGCAGCCTCATATCGATCTCGAAAGAGCGAAGATCGAGACAGAGGTATACAAAAAGCATGAAGGCAAGGTGTCCCTTCCGGTGCTCAGGGCCATGGTGCTCAGGGAGTACTTCAGCAAGAAGACTCTGTACCTCGGAGAGGGCGAGCTCATCGTCGGCGAGAAGGGCAAAGACCCGCAGTCTTCGCCGACCTTCCCTGAACTCACATGCCATACCCTCGAGGACATGTACATCATGAACGACAGAAAGGTCGTCAACTATACCGTCACTGATCAGGACCTCGAAGATCAGAAAGAGATCATCATTCCTTTCTGGGAAGGCAAGTCCATGAGAGACAAGCTGCTCGCAAGCATGACCCACGAGTGGAGGAAGTGCTACAAAGCCGGCATGTTCACAGAGTTCATGGAGCAGAGAGGCCCCGGCCATACCTGCGGCGGCAAAAATGTATTCACCAAAGGATATGAGGATTACAAAGAAGAGATACAGGCAGCCATCGACGCGCTCGATTTCATGAACGATCCCGAGGCGCTCGAAAAGAAGGACGAACTCGAGGCCATGCTGATCGACTGCGATGCCGTGATGATCCTCGGAAAGAGATATCAGAAGCTGCTTAAGGAAGAAGCTGAAAAGTGCAGCGATAAGGAGCGCAGGGCAGAGCTCGAGCAGATGGTCAGGAACCTCGATGTAGTTCCTGCTCATAAGCCTGAGACGTTCTGGCAGGCGATACAGCTTTACTGGTTCACGCATCTTGCCGTAACGACAGAACTCAATCCGTGGGATGCGTTCAGCCCGGGCAGGCTCGACCAGCACCTCATCCCGTATTACGAAAAGGATACAGAGGACGGCATACTCGACGACGAGAAAGCCCTCGAACTTCTCGAATGCCTGTGGATCAAGTTCAACAACCAGCCGGCTCCTGTAAAGGTCGGTGTGACTCTCAGAGAGAGCGGCACGTACACGGACTTCGCCAACATCAACACCGGCGGCATCAAGGAGGACGGCACCAACGGCGTCAACGCCGTAAGCTACCTGATCCTCGACTGCATGGACGAGATGAGGCTGGTGCAGCCTAACTCGAACGTTCAGATATCGAAGAAGACTCCTCACAGGTTCCTCAAAAGAGCCTGCGAGATATCCAGAAAGGGCTGGGGCCAGCCGGCATTCTACAATACCGACGAGATCGTGCAGGAACTCCTGAACGCGGGCAAGACCCTCGACGACGCAAGACAGGGCGGCTCGTCCGGATGCGTTGAGACCGGAAGCTGGGGCAACGAGGCATACATCCTCACGGGATATCTCAACATCCCTAAGATCCTGCAGCTCACTTTATATAACGGATTCGACAATCAGTCGGGCAAGCAGCTCGGACCTGAGACCGGATACGCGTGGGATTTCGGCACTTATGAAGAGCTCTTTGATGCGTTCGCAAAGCAGCTCCATCACATGGTGGATGTGAAGGTGCGCGGCAACAACGTCATCGAGAAGCTTTACGCAGACTACATGCCCGCGCCTTGCCTGTCGATCGTCACAAACGACTGCATCAGCAAGGGAAAGGACTACAATAACGGCGGTTCCAGATACAACACGAGGTATATCCAGGGCGTCGGCATCGGCACGGTCACAGACTGCCTCGCGGCGATCAAGTACAATGTGTACGACAAGAAGAACTTCACCATGAAAGAGCTCATCGAGGCCATGGACGACAACTTCCTTGGCCACGAGGATATCCTCAACATGGTGCAGAACAAGACTCCTAAGTACGGAAACGACGACGATTACGCGGACGACATCATGCAGGCTGTCTTCGAGCTTTACAGAGATGACGTGACAGGCAGACCGACCATGAGCGGCGGGCAGTACCATGTAGACATGCTGCCTACGACATGCCACATCTACTTCGGAGAGGTCATCGGCGCTACTCCGAACGGCAGACTTGCAAAAAAGCCTGTATCCGAGGGGATCTCGCCTGAGAAGTTCGCTGACACGAACGGCCCTACAGCCGTTATAAAGAGCTGCGCCAAGATGGACCACTGCTCGACGGGCGGAACGCTTCTGAACCAGAAATTCACGCCGGGCGCCATCGCGGGCGATAAAGGCCTTGAGAACCTCGCGAGCCTCATCAGGGCGTACTTCGCGATGGACGGCCACCACATCCAGTTCAACGTGTTCGACAAGGAGACGCTGCTCGAGGCTCAGAAGCATCCTGACGACTACAAGGACCTGATCGTCCGTGTTGCGGGATACTCCGATTATTTCAGGAACCTCGACGAGGAACTCCAGAACGAGATCATCAACAGAACAGCGCAGAGCTTCTGACAGCATCAGGCCCTGCGGCGGGACGACCGCTGCGGGGTCTGTTTTGAAATTGTTTCATTGATCAATTAAAAGAAGCATTTTTGTTTTCAAAAACAAATTCGGGCGCGCGATAGTTAAAAAAGTGTTATATATTTGACAAAAAATCCTCAAAAGGGGTTTTAATAGGCGGTCAAAGAGATTATAATCATGGTCGCCAAATCAGTTATATATCTATGCATATGAGGTAATGAAATGGACAAAGGAAAACTTAACAGAATCAAGGCCAAGATGAAGGAACAGGGAATGCCGCAGATGGTCATTTCCGATCCTCTTGCGATCTTCTACCTGACAGAGCACTGGATCCTCCCCGGCGAGAGATTCCACGCCCTGTACATCAATGTGAACGATGACGATCACTTCATCATCAACAAGCTGTTCCCGCAGAACGACGACCTCGGAGTTCCTATCACTTACTACGACGACGTAGAGGATGGATGCGAGTACCTCGTCAAGTATGTAGACAAGAACGCTCCTATCGGTGTCGACAAGAACTGGCCGGCAAGATTCCTCCTGAGACTTCAGGAGCTCGGCGGCGGCAGCGA
>CADBFL010000161.1 GCA_902793875.1 uncultured Eubacteriales bacterium
TTCGACGGACAGAAAAAGAAAGCCGGCGTTGAATTCGACGTTGACCTCACGACAGACGACCTCAAGGAAGTCATCAGGGGCTACAAGGAAGTAGTAAAGAGAGAGCTCGGAAGAGAGTTCCCGCAGGATCCTAAGGATCAGCTGCTCGAGGCTATCAAGGCCGTATTCAGATCATGGAACAACGAGAGGGCCATCCTCTACAGAAAGATGTACGACATTCCTGATTCGCTCGGAACTGCCGTAAACGTACAGTCCATGGTATTCGGAAACTCCGGAAACAACTCCGGAACAGGCGTAGCCTTCACGCGTAACGCCGCGACAGGCGAGAACAAGCTCTACGGCGAGTTCCTCGTGAACGCGCAGGGAGAGGACGTAGTTGCGGGCATCAGAACTCCGCAGCCTATCGCCGAGATGAAAGAGAAGTTCCCTGAAGTGTACGCTCAGTTCGAGAAGATCGCGAACACGCTCGAGTCGCACTACAAAGACATGCAGGACATGGAGTTCACAGTAGAGGACGGAAAGCTCTTCATGCTGCAGACGCGTAACGGCAAGAGAACAGCCGCCGCTGCCGTAAAGGTGGCCGTAGACCTCGTGAACGAAGGCCTCATCGACAAGGATACAGCTGTAATGAGAGTCGAGCCTGAGCAGATCGATCAGCTCCTCCATCCTGTATTCGATACAGACGAGCTCAAGAAGGCGACAGCAGTCGCCAAGGGACTTCCGGCTTCGCCGGGCGCTGCCACAGGCCAGATCTACTTCACCGCCGACGACGCAGCAGCTGCCGCTGAAGAAGGCAAGAAGGTCATCCTCGTAAGAGAAGAGACCAGCCCTGAGGACCTCGCCGGAATGGCTGCCGCAGAGGGCATCCTGACAGCAAGAGGCGGAATGACGTCCCACGCTGCCGTAGTTGCAAGAGGAATGGGCAAGTGCTGCGTTTCGGGCTGCAAGGATATCGTAGTGGACGAAGCTGCAAAGACCATGACGGTCGGCGGCAAGGTATACAAAGAGGGAGACAGCCTCTCGCTCAACGGTTCGGACGGAAGCGTATACGCAGAGACCATCAAGACTCTCGCTCCTGAGCTCTCCGGAGACTTCGGTCAGATCATGGAATGGGCTGATGAGGCCAGGACTCTGAAGGTAAGGACCAACGCCGACAATCCTAGAGACGCCGCTCAGGCTGTAGCTTTCGGAGCTGAAGGCATCGGACTCTGCCGCACAGAGCACATGTTCTTCGAGGACGAGAGGATCCCTAAGATCAGAAGGATGATCCTCGCAGACAACGAAGAGGACAGAAGGGAAGCTCTCGCAGGCCTCCTGCCGTATCAGAAGGAAGACTTCAAGGGCATCTACAAGGCAATGGGCGACAGACCTGTAACGATCAGACTGCTCGACCCGCCGCTGCACGAGTTCCTGCCTAAGACAGACGAGGATATCAAGCAGCTCTCCGAGCAGTTCGGCATCCCTTATGAGAAGGTAGTCAACAAGACTCTCGAGCTCCACGAGTTCAACCCTATGCTGGGCCACAGAGGCTGCAGACTTGCCGTCACATATCCTGAGATCGCAGAGATGCAGACAGAGGCCATCATCACGGCCGCTCTCGAGGTCCGCAAAGAGGAAGGCCTCGACATCGTGCCTGAGATCATGGTACCGCTGGTAGGCCACGTGAACGAGCTCAGATTCGTCAAGAAGACCATCGTCGAAGTCGCCGACAAGCTGATCGCTGAGGCCGGCGAAGAGATGAAGTACATGGTCGGAACGATGATCGAGATCCCTAGAGCAGCTCTTACGGCTGACGAGGTCGCCGAAGAAGCCGAATTCTTCTCGTTCGGTACAAACGACCTGACGCAGATGGGCTTCGGATTCTCAAGAGACGACACCGGCGCTATCATCAAGGAATACGTCGAGAAGGGCATACTCGAGAACGATCCGTTCCAGTCGCTCGACCAGACAGGCATCGGCAAGCTCGTAAGAATGGCTGTCGAAGGCGGCAAGAAGACCAGACCGAACATCAAGCTCGGAATCTGCGGAGAGCACGGCGGAGACCCTGCATCCGTACACTTCTGCCACGAAGTGGGACTCAACTACGTATCCTGCTCGCCGTTCAGAGTGCCGATCGCAAGACTGGCTGCTGCTCAGGCTGCTATCGAAGAGAAAAGAAAATAGTCTCTCCGTAAAATAAACAAATGTTGACGCAAATCCGGCAATATCGCCGGAAATGCGTCAACTTTTTTGTTGATTGAGCTAAACATGTAAAGAATACTTTACTTTTTGATATCAGCTCAGCTGGACCGCCGCTGCCTCGTCAGGGAAGAAGTATGCGTTCAGATCGTGTATGTTGTGCGATGTGTACTCGCTGAGGACGCGGCCTTCGAACTGATACGTCCTGATGAACCTCTTTCCGTCAACGGTGCTCCACTGCTCCATGTCCCAGGTCAGGTAACCGATGTCATCCGTCTTTTTCTCTTTCAGGATCAGGTCGACCTGACGGCCTTCCTTCATCTTGCCGACAAGTTCATCTCTCGACAGTTCTTCTTCGGTGTTGTTTACGATGTCTTTTACTTTCATTGTTTTGCCTCCTGTGTTCGTCCGGAGCCGTCTCAGACCGGTCTCCGTTCTCATGCTTCAGCTGACACTGTCTTCCGGTCCGTCGGGAAAGACCCGCGCGGACTTATGTCATTATTGGTATAGAACAAATCCGGGAAATTATCAATAGCGAGGGAGATCAGGTATTCAAAAAACACATAGAAAAACATTAAAACTATTGAATTAAGTTATAAGACTTGATAAATTATTATCAAGAAATAGGGGCTTTTTTAATAAAGGGTCTGAATCCTCCCGAGAGAGAATCAGCCATCGGTACCTGTATGGGCATTGTTTGTTTTGCTATACCGGTGGGTGGTCGCTGAAGAGGCAAGTCCGGTAGGGATAGCAGCTTAACGGACGAATCTTTCAAGCAAAAGGACCGGGAAGGATACCTATTTCTGGATCATTAATACAGATGAAACAGGGAGAATGCTGTTCGCACTTATGATGCGGAGCACTCTCCCTTTTTTATACGGAGTATCAGATGAGCTATTTTATCCTTACAAACAATCCGCTGGCGGCTGATGAATTCGGCACAACGCATGAGATCGAATTTATCAACGGCGGACTCATCGATGTCCTGATCAGAGCAAGAGATCTGGTCAACAACGGAGCCGTATTGCTGAATCATCCACTGTATGGAAGCGTGAAGCCTAACGAGACACCATACAGGTCTCTTCTTGTGCAGCGCGCACCAAAGCCGTCTGACGGAAGTTTTCCGGCCGCTGATCCCGAGTCTGTAAGACTCATCGGAAATGCTGTGAATGCATTCAGCAAATTTATCGTTAAGAAGGAGATCACCAATCCATTGCTCCTCGAGGATTTTCAGGTCGTTGACCTGAGTCTTCTGAAGAGTGCCGTGGCATCGGCGGACCGGTGATCCCCTCTTATATACAGGAGCCTGTCTTTACTGCCCCTATTTATCGACAGGCCCCCGGCAAAAAATTGCAACTCTAATTATACACCAAAGGAGGCGATCAGAAATGAGATTGGAAATCGGAAAAATCAATATCACTGATATCCGGTTTGCGGAAGAATCAAAGATCGAGAAGGGAGTCCTTTACGTAAACGCAGAGGACCTCAAGCCTGTAGTCCTTGAAGATGAGAAGATCAAGGATGTTTGCTTCGACATCGCCAAGCCGGGTGAATCCGTAAGGATCACACCTGTAAAGGATGTCATCGAGCCTCGCGTAAAGGTGGAGGGCAAGGGCGGAGTATTCCCTGGATGGGTATCCAAGGTCGATACAGTCGGATCCGGCAAGACCCTCGCACTCAAGGGCATGGCTCTTGTGACAGCAGGCAAGATCGTAGGATTCCAGGAAGGCGTCATCGACATGACAGGTCCTGGTGCAGACTACACACCTTTCTCGAAGACACTCAACCTCGTCATGGTATGCGAGCCTGTTGAAGGTCTCAAGCAGCATGATTATGAAGCAGCTGTACGTAAGGCGGGCTTCCGTGTAGCCGCAAAGATCGGCGAACTCGCCAGAGATATCAAGCCTGACGACACAGTGGTCTATGAGACATACGGTATCAAGGAAGGTATCGAGAAGTATCCTGACCTTCCGAGAGTCGGCTATGTGGCAATGCTCCAGACTCAGGGACTGCTCCA
>CADBFL010000162.1 GCA_902793875.1 uncultured Eubacteriales bacterium
CTGCTGGTCGTCGAGGACGCGGCGCAGGGTGTCATGTCGACGTACAAGGGCAGGGCTCTGGGCAGCATAGGCGACTACGGCTGCTACAGCTTCCATGAGACAAAAAACTACAGCATGGGCGAGGGCGGAGCTCTCCTCATCAGGGACGAAGGAAAGGTCGACAGAGCTGAGATCATAAGAGAGAAGGGCACCGACAGGAGCAAATTCCTCAAGGGCGTCGTCGACAAGTACACATGGGTGGACATGGGCTCATCATACCTTCCGAGCGAGATGAACGCGGCCTACCTCTGGGCGCAGCTCGAAGAGGCCGAAAAGATCAACGACGACAGGCTTGCGAGCTGGAACGCATACTACGAGATGCTCAGTCCGCTCGCCGCTGAGGGACGGATAGAGCTTCCGGTCATCCCTGAAGGCTGCGAACACAACGCCCACATGTTCTACATAAAGACGAAGGACATCGACGAAAGAACGGCGCTGGCGTCGCATCTGAAGGAAAACGGCATATCCGCCGTGTTCCACTACGTGCCGCTGCACAGCGCTCCTGCCGGCTCGAAATTCGGCAGGTTCCACGGCGAGGACAGATATACGACGGACACATTCGAAAGGCTGCTGAGGCTTCCGATGTACTACGGTCTCGGAGCGGAGCAGGTGGAATATGTCTGCGAAAAGATAAAGGAATTCTATAAATAGAACGGTCAGGGGGCAAAAGCATGGACATGATCAGACTGGATCTTGAAAAAGCAAGGATTTCCGCGGACAGCGGGATCGTCACAAAGGCTCTTGAAATCAGAGAGGAGCTGAAGCAGGACAAAGAGGCGTATACGGGCTGGGTCAACTGGCCTTTCACGATGCCGGCTGAATGGATGCCTGAGATGGACAGGGTCGCCGCGGATATCAGATCGAAGTGCGGCAAGCTCATCGTGATCGGCATCGGCGGCTCGTATCTGGGCAGCGCGGCCATCATAGAGGCTCTCGGCGGATCGAAGCCGGGATGCCCAGAGCTTCTCTTTGCGGGAAACAACATGAGCGGATATTATCACGCGGACTTCAAAAGGATCATCGAAGAAAACGATGTATGCCTCTGCGTGGTATCGAAGTCCGGCGGCACCATGGAGAGCCGCCTGGCGTTCAGCATCCTCAAGGACTGGATGTATGAGAAATACGGAAAGGAAGAGACGGCAAAGAGGATAGTCGCCGTCACGGACCCGAAGAAGGGCGTTCTCAGAGAGGAATGCGACAGGGAAGGCTATGTGACATTCGAGATCC
Organism: uncultured Eubacteriales bacterium; assembly: GCA_902793875.1. Lineage (GTDB taxonomy): Bacteria > Bacillota > Clostridia > Peptostreptococcales > Anaerovoracaceae > Crickella. Next base: position 1,267 of record CADBFL010000162.1, read on the forward strand.
CGGGCAATATCGGGGGAAGGTATTCCGCGTTCACGCCGGGCATCATGTTCCCTCTGGCGGTCGCGGGAGTCGATCTGAAGGCTTTCGTAAAGGGCGCTGCCGACATATGCTCGGACGAGGCGTTCTGGAAGGACGGGCTGAGATACGCGGCGTCGAGATTCGCCCTGCTTGAGGCGGGCAAAAAGATCGAGGTCTTCGAGTACTACGACCCGTCGCTCAGACTGATCGGCGAGTGGTGCAAGCAGCTCTTCGGCGAGAGCGAGGGCAAGGAGGGCAAGGGGCTCTTCCCTGCGTCTCTTACGTTCTCTACAGACCTCCATTCGATGGGTCAGTACCTGCAGCAGGGACCGCAGATCTTCTTCGAGACCATACTGAACGTGGTGAAGAGAGACAGGGACGTGAAGGTGCCTGAGTCGGCAGGTCCGGAGCTCGCAGGAAGGTCGCTGAACGACATCAACGCGATGGCTGTGAAGGGAGTCATGGCTGCTCACGAAAAGGCAGACATCCCTATGATCAGGATAGACATGGAAGAGATGAACGAGTACGCGCTCGGACAGCTCCTGTACTTCCTGATGATGACTTCGGCCGTCACGGGCAAGCTGATGGGCATCGATCCGTTCAACCAGCCGGGAGTAGAGGACTACAAGCAGGAGATAAGAAATCTGCTCGGCCAGTAAGCAAGCATGATAGAAAGCAATTATTACCTCAGCAGAATAATAGAAGCGCTCCTGATATCCACCGCTGTCGCATTTCTGATGACGCCGGTAAGCATCAGGATCGCGCATATGATCGGAGTCATCGACAGGCCGAAGGACGGACGCAGGATGCACAGAAATCCCGTGCCCCGTTTCGGCGGGATGGCTATCTTCATCGGCTCGATGACCGCGCTTACCATACCTGCGGGCATGAACCAGATGATCAAGGTGGCCATGCTCGGAGGCCTGCTGATGTACGGGCTCGGTGTACTGGACGATGTCAGGGATCTGAAGCCCGCAGTCAAATTCGGAGGACAGTTACTGATCGCCGCCATAGTGTACATACTCGGGATCAGGATCACATTCCTCAGCAACTTCTTCGGAGCGGCCGTGACGGACGATCACGCGAACGTCATACTGTCGGGAGGGCTGGCCTTCCTGATCACAGCAGTCTGGATAGTAGGCATCACGAACGCCGTAAACCTCATGGACGGGCTTGACGGTCTTGCCGCGGGCTCTGTAGCCATAATGTGCATGTCGCTGGCGTACATCGCCTACATACACGGGACGAGGCTCGGCTCGATGCCGGTATGCATCGCCCTCGTGGCAGTGGCCGGGGGCTGTCTCGGATTCCTGCCGTTCAATTTCTCGCCGGCAAAGACTTTCATGGGAGACGGCGGAGCCCTTTATCTGGGCTACATGATAGCGGTGCTGTCGGTCATATCGCCGCTGAAGCAGGCGACTGTCGTCGGCGCTCTGGTGCCGATGCTGACGCTTGCGGTGCCTATCTTCGATACGGTATTCGCCATGCTCAGAAGGGTGCTCAACCACGAATCCATAATGAGCGCGGACAGAGGCCACCTGCATCACCACCTGATGGCGGCCGGCTTCGGACAGAGGCGCTCGGTGCTTATCATGTACGGCATAGTCGGCATCATGGGCATAGTGGCGGTACTCATAAGCAGAGGCCTGTACAAGGACGCGTTCGCGCTCTTCCTGATCGCTCTTTTGTATCTGGGCATCATTATCGTGCCGAAGAGGCCTAAGAAGAACCTGAGGACGATAATCACTCAGGACACGATGGAGACCAAGAAAGAAAACTTCGTGGACTACCTGAACTACGAAAGGGCGAGAAGAAAGCAGCTTCGCGAGACGGGGAAGGCAGAGGACCCGACAAAATTCATAGACGCGGATCCCGAAGACAGAAACGGACAGGATACTGACAGAGGTAATAAACGATGAAGAACCACGGGATGTCTCAAAACGGAAATAAGAGACTGTTCCTGCAGTACTCGGTGCTGTTTTGCGTGTTTGCGGCAGGCATTTTTTTTGCTCTGATAATATTTCAGCGGACATTCATGCAGTTCCAGGACGCATATACCCAGGGCGTCTTCAGGCTGATCGAGCTCAGGAACCAGGCCCGGAGCATCCTCGGCGGCGACGGGTTCTCATTCTGGTCGTGGTATGAGGGACCGGGAACGGACGAACCGCTCGAGAACTTCATTGAGATCGGGTCTCTGATCGGGGCACTCTTCCCTGAAAGATATGTCGAGCTCGGACTGACAGTGGCTGCTCTTGTCCGCATGTATCTCGGCGGAGCCGCGTTCCTTCTGCTCGGCAGGGAGAACGGCCTCAGCGACAGCCAGGACCTTATCGGATCGATACTGTACACATTTTCGGCATGCTTCATCGGGATGGCGATCAGACAGAGCGAGATGCTCGTCAACGCGTATCTCTTCCCTCTTCTGATCCTGACGGCCGACAGGATATACAGGAAGCGCAGCGCGGTCCCGTTCATTCTCACCGTTGCTTACTACATGGCGGTCGCGGTATACAACGCCTACATGTCAGCCATCGTTATAGTGATGTATATCCTCGTCAGATACCTGCACTACAACGACAGGACCGAGCCGGGTGAATATGCGCTGAACGCGGGAAGGTTCGCTCTCTACGGTATCACGGGAATACTGATCTCGGCCGGGACATCGCTTTTCTCCATTGCCACTATCGGACGCGCGTCGGCGGACAGCTCGCTCGAGCCGGTCGGCATACTGTTCGACGCTCATCAGTATGCAGTCTTCGGAAAGATGATACTGGGAAGCGGCGCTACCTACGATTATCTCGACATAGGGATACC
>CADBFL010000163.1 GCA_902793875.1 uncultured Eubacteriales bacterium
CTCGGTGATGTACGAAAAACCGGCTGACTCGATCACGATACCTGTGGTACAGATAATAAAGACCGAAGAGGGCGACGACGGAGACACTCTTGTATACGGTGATTTCTGGGTGTTCAACTACTCGATTGAAGGAAATACTCTCGTAATGGCATCCGGCGGAGCACATCCGGGCGTGATGACCGTTACAAAGGACGGCGACGAATACAAGGTGACAGATTTCAAACCTGTTGAAGACGGTAGCAATTTCGAGTCGACTGCAAAGGAGATCTTTGGTGACGACTACGACAAGTTCATGCAGATCAGCTCTGACAGCGATGCACGCGAGAAGCTGAGAGCTCAGGGCCTTGCTGACTACGTCAAGACCAACGGACTTGCAGTCACGAAGTATCAGGACTACGACCAGGATCCGGTCGACCTCGATCTCGGCTAAGCCATTGCATTAGCAAAGCATCAACAGGGGCGCAAAGCCCCTGTTTTTGTGATATCATTTATACAGCGACGATTTGCATGACAGACGGAGGATACCATGGAAAGATACAACGGCAATCAGAAGGGCTTCATCTATGTTTCGTGCGATGCGAAGCATCAGAAGGAGGCCTTCGAAAAATACCTTGAGCCTCTCGACGGGGAAGGCACAGCCTTCTGGTGGGCGGATGATTTCGATAAAAAAGAAGAGAAGACCCTCGCCAGGGCAAAAGCGGTGCTGCTCTTTCTGACAAAGGACTATGTGAAGGAGAGCAAACTCAGAGACACCCTGACTGCTGCCATAAAGTACAACAAGCCTGTGCTCTGCGTCTATCTCGAGGATGTAGAGCTCGACGCGGCGCTTTCGATGCAGACGGAGGCCCAACAGGCTCTCTTTGTGAATAAATACGGGAGCGATGATGATTTCATCAAAGAGCTCAAGAAAGCGGCCATATTCGAGGATGCCGGCGTGAGCGCTCAGCAGGAGGGAGCTAAGAAAAAGCGCAGCCTGGTGATCGCGGCTGCAGTCATCGTTGCTGCGATACTTCTCTTCGCTTTGGTGATAAGGCCGATGATGACACCGAAGGCAAACGCCGAGACCATGGCGGCCCTCGGACTCCAGGGCATGTCTAAAGAAGACCTCGAGTCGATAGAGGAGCTGCGCATAGTCGGGACGGATATAATGGAATATGACACCTATGCCCGTTATGCCGACGGAGGCAAAACGAGTATCGAGTACTCGAGAGATGACCATGATAACGCCGCTGACGATTATGAGGGAGTCGTCGCTGCAGGAAATATAAGCGATCTTTCGGGGCTTGAACAGATGAAGAATCTCAGAGTCCTGATAATAGAAGGCCAGCAGATAGAAGACCTGTCTCCGGTATACGGGCTTGAGAACCTCGAAGTGCTGTCTGTGAACTGCAATCCGGTCAGCTCGATCGAGGGCATAGAGAAGCTGAAGAACCTGCGCATGCTGGATATATCGTACACAGATGTCAGCGACATCTCGCCTGTGTTCGGCATGGAAAAGCTGTCACGCCTTCGCATAGACGGCACTAAAGTGTCGTATCTTTCCGGGATCGAAAACATGAAGAGGCTGTACCAGATCACATTCAGTGACACGGGTGTAGCGGAGGTGCCTGACGGCCTGAAGCTGAGGCTTGTTGTCGCGCACGATTCGGCGCTCAGGGCGATACCGGATCTCGGAGGGAGCAAGGATGTGTTCCTCTCGGCGCAGAATGTTGACATCACGGATTTTTCCAAACTCAGCAGCGCGGGCAGCTATGAACTCATAAACATTGAAGCGAACGGAAAGGATGACCAGATAATCAAAGCGCTGAACGGCAAAACGATCGACAAGGCCGACATCCTCAACAGCGGCTTCGGAAGCATAAAAGAGCTTTCCGGATGGAACATCGGCGAAGAGCTGGAGCTTACTAACGGCGCGCTCAGCTCGGTCGAGGGCATAGAGGAGCATGACGGCATTGAAACGCTCGACCTCAGGAACTGCAACAATCTGACAGACCTGTCGCCGGTAAACGGGCTCTCGCATAAGCCGGTCGTTATACTGTCCCCGTCGAACGAGCGTCTGAGAGCTACTCTGAATGAAGACGTGGAAGTAAGGGTAGAAGGTTGATGAGCACAAAGAAAAGCAAATTCGGATATCTGCCGTACATAGGCCCGGAGGGCTTTGTATTCATGCGCGCCTATGTGAGCGACGCATCTTATGCTGACAGCCTTGCGGATGAACTCGTTAAGAGCGGAGTGAGGGTCTTCTATGACTGTGCGTCTGCGAAGGGCTGCGCTCTTCCCGAAGAAGTGGCGGCGGGCGTACAGAACTGCGAGACGGCGGTCTTCGTGCTGTCCGATGCCGCCTGCGCGAATCTGGACTTCAGAAACAGCATCAACTATGCGCTCAAAGAAAAGAAGAAAGTCGTATGCATCAGGGATGAAGGCTTCGCTGCGGGCTACGGCCTCGATATGCAGCTCGCGAACGTGCCGGTGTTAAACAGGGCTGATACTGTTTCAGCAGCGGCCGGTCTTGCTGAGGGGGGCTTCCTGCCGGACAGCGTAAAAGGACCGGGTCTGCTCGCAAAGCAGGCCGACACGAAGAGAAGAACCCAGTCGTACATAGCGCTTGCTGCGGCGATAGTTCTTCTGATCGCCGGCGCGGTCATAGTAAAGAACCGTGTGGATTATCTGAACTCGGCGGAATACCAGCTCAGGAATGTGGATAATGTCGAATACCTGGATATCACCCGATTTGATGATTCCGCTCTGGAACTTCTGGACGGAAAGACGATAGGCACGCTGTACATGGAAGGCATGGATGCAAAAGACATCTCGGCCATAAGCAGGGTCAATGTGACAGATGTGGATATAGCGCACAATCCGGATGTGGAGTCTCTGGATCCGCTGCTTGACTGCAGCGGCCTGAAGAGCGTGACGGTCTCGCAGGACATGCTGGAGAAGGCCCCGGCCCTGCCGGACGCGGGGATCGAACTTAAGGTGGTGAGATAGCTTATGGCAGTGATACCTGTATATGAGGGAAAGGAACCGTACATATTCGTAAGCTATTCCCACAGGGACTCAGGCACAGTCCTGCCTGTCATAAGCGGACTGTACGAGGATAAGTACCGTGTCTGGTATGACGAGGGCATCGCGCCGGGCAGCGAGTGGCCGCATAACATCGCTGTCCATCTCGAGCGTGCCGCGGTCGTGGCGGCTTTCATATCGGATAATTCAAAGGCCTCGATCAACTGCGAGAATGAGATAGTCCGGGCCGCAGAGCTCGGCAGGGATATGATCGTCTATCAGGTGGACGGCCGTGATCATGAATTGCTCAGGGACTGTCCGCATGCGGGCGATGCGGATTCTCTGAAGGCTCTGCTCGATGACAGCCTCATAGGAGACGGTGTGACCGGATACGGACACAGCAGTGCCGCTGGGGGACGCTCGATCGTATGGGACCTGGTGCTGGGTGCGGCGCTTGTCATGGTAGCTGCGCTTGCTGTGGGTCTCTTCGGCCTCAGCAGGGGATGGCTCGACGATTATCTGCCGGGCAGGCAGAACGTGCAGACAGAGGCTGTTCAGAATGAAGAAGAAAGCGCGGAAACAATAGACAACGATGTGCTGGCCGAGGCCATACTGTCACAGCTGGGCAAGGATGAGCTGATGAAGGAGATAAGCATAGGCGATAAAGAAGCCTATGACAGTTTCTGTGCGGCGGTCGGATCCGACGGAGATCTCACATATTTCGATCTGACCAATGACCGCAGAGAATCGATAATCATAGAGAAGGGAAACGATGAAGTCCTGGGACTCCTGAAGTACTTCCCGCAGCTCAGAACAGCGCAGATAAAAAGCGGGGATATCTCGACTCTCGCACCGGCCGCTGAATGCCCGAAACTTGAAAAGCTGTCGCTCGGCTATGATATATTCCCGGTCGGGATCCCGGAAGATATCAGGTTCGAGATAGAAGCGGTAAAATAAGATTTTATGTATAGCAGAAGGAGGCATGAAATGAAAAGGAAACTGGCAGCCCTTACAGGACTGATCGCGGTCATGTGCTTTGCGTTCTCAGCGTGCGGAGGAAGCAAGGCAGACTATTCGGACAGCA
>CADBFL010000164.1 GCA_902793875.1 uncultured Eubacteriales bacterium
GCTGCAGCCCTTCTTTCGGCTGCATCGAAGAGGTTGAGCCTCAGAGCGTTGGTGACCACGCAGAAGCTCGAGAGGCTCATCGCGGCCGCTGCCAGCATCGGGTTCAGTGTCCAGCCGAACAGAGGGTAATACACGCCTGCCGCGACCGGTATGCATATCACGTTGTAGAAGAACGCCCAGAAAAGGTTCTGGTGGATGTTCCTCAGCGTGCTGCGCCCGAGCCGGACCGCCTTTACCGCATCCCCGAGGCGGCTGTTGACCAGCACCACATCGGCGGCGTCGATCGCCACATCGGTGCCGGCTCCGATGGCTATTCCCACGTTCGCCCTCGTAAGGGCAGGGGCGTCGTTTATGCCGTCTCCGACCATGGCGGTGAGGCCCTGATCCATGAGGCTGCGGACCGCTTCCTCCTTGCCGCCCGGAAGGACTTCCGCCATCACCTCGTCGACGCCTGTCTCGGCGGCGATCGCTTCGGCGGCCTTTCTTCTGTCGCCGGTCAACATGACCGTCTTTATGCCCATCTCCCTGAACTGCCTTACGGCCTCGACGCTGTCGTCTCTCACCGAGTCGGCGAGCGCGATCAGGCCGAGCAGCCTGCCGCCTTTTTCAAAGAGCACGGATGTCTTGCCGGCATCGGAAAATTCGGCGGTCTCTTTGAGAAGGCGCTCGATATCTCCGGACCTGACGCCGTTTTCGGCCATGAATCCGGCGCTGCCGCCGGCGATGCCTACGGCTCTGTAACCGTCCCATGTGAAGGCCTTCACTCCGCCTCCCGGAACCTCGGTATAGTCGCTTATCCTGAGAGTGGTCCCTCCGATGTATTCGGATACGGCTTTCGCGAGAGGGTGCGCGGATCTCGACTCCACGGCAGCGGCTACGGTAAGAAGCTCGTCCTTGGAGACTCCGCGGCATGTGAACACATCCGTCACGACCGGAGCTCCGCCCGTGATCGTGCCCGTCTTGTCGAGCGCGACCGTCTCCACGCGTCCCGTCTCTTCGAGAGCGGCGGCCGTCTTGAACAGTATGCCGTTTCTGGCCCCGACTCCGCTTCCGACCATGATCGCTACAGGAGTCGCCAGTCCGAGAGCGCACGGGCAGCTTATGACCAGAACGGATATGGCTCTTGCAAGAGCGAAGCCCGGGTCCCTGCCTGCGGCGAGCCAGGCGATCAGAGTCACCAGCGCGATCCCCATGACCGCGGGAACGAATACGGCGGACACCCGGTCTGCGATCCTGGCTATCGGAGCCTTTGTCGCAGCGGCGTCGCTCACCATCCTTATTATCTGAGCCAGGGTCGTATCCTCGCCGACCCTTGTGGCCCTGCAGCGTATGAAGCCCGACTGGTTGGACGTCGCGGCGGACACGCTGTCGCCCGGGTGCTTGTCGACAGGGACGGATTCTCCTGTGAGCGCGGCCTCGTTCACCGCCGAATCGCCCTCGATGATCACGCCGTCGACCGGGATGTTCTCTCCCGGACGCACCAGGAATATATCGCCGGCGGCAAGCTGAGATACCGGTATCTCCGTTTCTGCGCCGCCTCTTTCGACGACTGCTGTCTGAGGAGCCAGCTTCATCAGGCTCTTGAGGGCGTCGGTAGTCTTTCCCTTCGACCTCGCCTCGAGCATCTTGCCGACCGTTATGAGGGTGAGTATCATGGCGGCGGACTCAAAGTAAAAGTCGTGCATGTACGCCATGACGGCCTTGCTGTCGCCCGCAAGCTGGGCTCCGGTCATTGCAAAAAGCGCCCAGACGCTCCAGCAGAATGAAGCTGCGCTTCCCATCGCTACGAGAGTGTCCATGTTCGGTGCCCCGTGCAGGAGCCCTCTGAAACCGCTTATGAAGAACTTCTGGTTGATGACCATGACTATGGCTGCAAGTATCATCTGCAGAAGGCCCATCGCGATGTGATTGCCCTCGAAGAAGGACGGGAGAGGCCATCCCCACATCGTATGGCCCATGGAGAAATACATCAGCACTAAAAGAAACCCGAGCGACCAGAAGAGGCGCTTTTTCAGGACCGGGGTCTCCTGGTCCTCAAGTGCGGCCTCATCCACCGCAAAACTGCTTTCTCCTGACGCTCCGGAGCCTCCGTCAGCCCTGAGAGCGGCGCCGTAGCCCGCGCTCTCGACGGCCCGTATTATATCCTCCGGGGAGGCGCTTCCCTCGACCCCCATGGAGTTCGTGAGGAGGCTGACCGAGCACGAATCCACGCCGTCCACTTTTGAAACGGCCTTTTCGACCCTTGCCTGGCACGCGGCGCAGCTCATTCCGGTGACTGTATACTGTTCCATGGTATGAGTCTTCCTCCTTCTACTTCATCATCTTCTGAAGGGTGGCGACGAGCTCCTCGACGACCTCGTCGTTGCCGTCCTTTATGTCGTTCCTGACGCAAGTCCTTATGTGGTTCGACAGGAGGACCTTGCTGAAGCTGTTCAGCGCGGAGTTGACTGCCGATGTCTGCACAAGGATATCCGGGCAGTACGCACCGCGCTCGACCATCGCCCTGATGCCGCGCACCTGTCCTTCTATGCGGCTCAGCCTGTTCATGAGATCCTTATATTCTTCAGGGCTGCGCTCCTTGCGCTTCTCGCTGCACGCGCAGCAGTCCTTTGCGCCTTCGCCGTCTTTGTTTCTGTCCTTCATATCCTTCATGCCTTTCCTGTCTTTCGCGTCTTCCGAGCCTTTCATGTCCTTCGCGTCTTTCGAGCCCTTCATGTCCGCATACATCAGCATCTTCAAATAGTTCTCAGCACCTCTCATCGACTCATACCCCAGAGGGGTATCTGCAAACGTAATATATACCCCCGGAGGGTATATGTCAAGAGGCGGCCGGAAACTGTTTTTTTATGTACAGTTTCTTTTTTTGATTGAGAATGAATACGTCAGCGTGATAAAATATTGCCAATAGTGTGAGTACCGGATTCCTCAGGTACTCAGCGGCCGAAAAGGCGGCCGCAATTGAGAGGGAAGAGGAGAAAGTTTTTATGAAAGACCTAAAGCACCTTATCTACTTTGAGGATCTGCTTCAGGAAGCGAACAACGAGCTGGTCGGCAAGGCCCAGAAAGAGGGGCTCAAGTGCATCGGCTACATGTGCGAAAACGTTCCTGAACCGCTCCTCAATCTTCCGGGCTGCTTCTCGTCGAGACTCCGCGCTCCGCGCACGGGCTCCATCGATGTAGGCACCTACTATCTCACAAGCTTCCTCTGCGAATATTCCAGAGCGATCCTTGAGAGAGCTCTCGAAGGAGGGTTCAACTTCCTCGACGGAGTCATCACGCCTGACGGCTGCACGATGCTCAACCGCTGCGTAGAGAACATGGACGTTCTCCAGGCGATGGGCAAGGACAAGAAGGGATTCTTCTTCGATTACATGGAGATCCCTATGAAGGCCGACTACAACGGCCTCGACCTTTATGTGCTGCAGTGCCGGAACCACATCCTTAAGCCGCTTGCCGAGAACTACGGCATCGACACGTCGGATGCAGCGATCCGCAAGGCTGTCGCCGACCACAACAAGGTCTGCGAACTGCTCAGAGCGATCGGCGACTTCCGCAAGCTCGACGAGCCTGTCATCACAGGATACGAGTACAACGTGCTCTGCCTCGCGAGCTATGTAGCTCCTAAGCATCTGATCATCGACAAGCTCGAAGACACGCTCAAGGAACTCAAAAAGAGAAAACCGGACGAAAAGCAGTGGTTCAACGCCAGAGTCCTGGTCGTCGGCTCCGAGGTCGACGATACCGACTTCATCAAGATCATCGAGGACAGCGGTGCCTTCGTATGCGCCGACAGATTCTGCTACGGCTCGCTCCCTGGCAGAGACCCTATCGAGCTCAATGATGAAGAGGATGCTCTGACCCAGGTCTGCAGACATTACATGTACAGATGCGAGTGCCCTCGCATGATGGACACGCCGACCATGGACGGGCGCCGCGAATACGTCGCCGAGCTCGCAAAAGAGTACAAGGCGGACGGCATCATCTATCAGCAGATGAAGTTCTGCGACCCGTGGGCATATGAGAGAATGCTCGGATCCCATATCCTCAGA
>CADBFL010000165.1:0-356 GCA_902793875.1 uncultured Eubacteriales bacterium
TTGGACTGGGCACTGTTATATTCCGCCTGCGCTGCAGTCTCGTTTTTCAGATGCTGCGCAACAGTAGGCTTTTTCTTGAATTTCTCAAGTTCTGTCTCCTTATTCCGCTTTTCATTCCACAGACCGTCGTTAGCCGCTCTCAGCTGATCTTCCCTGTCCTTTGTTACGCCGCTTTCTATCTCTTTTTCGTTTTCATCTATCTCGCTCGCCAGTTCATCTATCTCGCGCTGCATCCGGTTGATCTCTGCACGATCAGCTTTCGCAGCGGTCTCAGCCCGGTTCTTATTTGTTTCTTTATTCCTGAGGTCGGATTTGGCGTCTGCCAGCTGTCTCTCAAGATTGCTTGCCTTCTTCGC
>CADBFL010000165.1:413-6416 GCA_902793875.1 uncultured Eubacteriales bacterium
GCTTCATCATACTTGGCGGTCGCGTTGCTCACATCGTTTGAAGTCCTGCCGGTCTGGACGCTCCTGTCCTCTTCGGCATTTCTCAGAGTGCGCTTAGCGTTCGATATGTCCTGTGAATTCTTTCTCTCCGCAGACGAAAGACTCTTCTGCGCCGAGCTGACATTCTCTTTAAGCTCGGTATCATCGAGAACGGCGATTATGTCGCCCTTCTTGACGGTGTCTCCGAGTTTCACGTATACCTGCTTGACCTCGACGTCCGTGAGCTTGCTGGTCACTGAATACGCCGCGCCGCTTTCGACCGAGCCCGAAAGGGTCAGACTCTGCTCAAGATCGCGCCTTTCGACGGCGACAGTCTCATCGCCGGCTTCCACTTTCTGACCGGCCGATCTTACGCGCAGGAATATGAGCAGACCTATAAGGGCCAGCAATATCAGAAGAATAATGATCGATGCCGCCTTGTGCCCTTTGATCCATGTTCCCGCTGCCCGGGCCGCTTTCTTTATGCCCTTCTTGTTTTCGTTCTTTTCATCCATCGTCTGACAGTTTCTCCTTTCGGTCTTCCGCCTTTATTTTTTTTTCGTGTTGCCGTTGTATCTGATGCAAAGCATCGTAAGGTCGTCGAACTGCTCGTAGTCCATGACGAATTCGTCCACGGACTTCCTCACATTGGCGAGTATCTGATCCGGATCGGCATCCGGCTCCGAATTCAGAGCAGCGAGCATGCGGTCGGTTCCGAACATCTCTTCGCTGCTGTTCGTCGCTTCAGGCACGCCGTCTGTGTACAGGAACAGGCTGTCGCCCGGCGCGAGTTCGAGCTCATATTCTCTATAGTTCACGCCCTCCATGCCGCCGAGGACCAGTCCGTGCTTATCGGTGAACAGTTCGTATCCGCTGCCTGAGTGCCTTATGGCCGGATACTCGTGTCCTGCATTGGCCGCAACGATCTTCCCCGTTGTCAGGTCGAGTATGCCGAGCCACACCGTGACGAACATACCGCTGTCTTCGTTGCTGCACAGCGTCTCGTTGCCCTTTGTGAGTATCTCCGCAGGGCTCTTTCCGGAGCCTGCGATATTCTGGAGCATGACCTTAGAGTTCATCATGAACATGGCCGCCGGTATGCCCTTGCCGCTGACATCGGCCATTACCAGGCACAGCCGGTCCTCGTCGACGAAGAAGAAATCGTAGAAATCTCCTCCTACCGCCCTTGCAGGATCCATCGATGCGTATATGTCGAACTCGCTTCGCTCAGGGAACGGAGGGAAGACATGAGGCAGCATGCTCGCCTGTATCCGCTTCGCCATCTGAAGGTCGTTGTTGACGCGTTCAAGCTCCGCCTCCTCGCGGTGTTTCTCTTCAAGCGCCTTCATTTTTCTCTGGACGTATTTGTGTATCACATAGCCGAGGATCACAAGCCCCGCCAGTGAGCAGAGCGCATAGAACCACGGCTGCTCATAGATCGCTTTTTCTTTGACTATAGTGACTTTCAGCGTCTTGCTGCTGTGTCCCAGGGCATCCTTCAGATCCATGATGAAGGTATACTCCCTGCCCGGAAGGTTGGTGTATGAGACAGCATCCAGCTCGCTGCGCCTCACTGTGACTACTTTGCTGTCGAAACCCTCCAGCCGGTACGACACCTCAGGATCGGTAAGCGAATAGTTGAAGACCTCCGGCTGAACGAACGATGAACTTCCCTTCAGAATCAGGATATATCCTTCTCCCGTCCGCGTCTATGAACGGGACGGCCTGCTTGAGGTTATCGATCTGCTCCATCGGCTCGTCGATATTGACCTTCGTCGCACAGGTCCTCGTGCAGAAGTACAGCTGTCCTTCATCATCCAGATAATTGAAGGAATTGGCAGTCGCCTCGCTCTGGAGGCCGTTTGCATGTCCGTAATGCACAGGGTTGATCTTTTTATCTGCGAGCAGCTCATCGACAGGCGCGACATATATGCCCATGCCGCTGATCACCCACATATCTCCCTTGCTGTTCTCGTAAAGATCGAAATTGTCTGAGCACGGGAAATTCTCTATCGTTTTGACCTTGTAGTCTTCGGTCATGTACGCGAGCGAGTTTCCGGTAAAGAGTTTTCTCTTCGGGTCGTGCTTGATGCGAAGTATTATATTCGACTTCAGTCCGTCCTTTTTAGTGATGCTGCGGACGCCGTCGTCGCTTATGATGGCTATTCCTCCTCCGTTGGTGGCTGCCAGCCGGTCTCCGTTCGGAGCAGATTCGACATCAAGGCACTCAGTGTTTGTCATGCCTTCTTTTTTCGTATATGTACGCTCCACGACGCCGTCGCGTATGACGCTGACGCCTCCCGTGCACGCGGCAAGAACAGCGCCGCTTTCATCTTCGCATACAGCGCGGACATAATTGCCCGGAAGACCCGCAGACTCATCATATACGGTCACTTTGCCGTTATCGCAGCAGACCAGTCCGTATGAACCCCAGGTGGAGATCCAGAGTCTGCCGCTGCTGTCTTCGGTGATGCATCGTATGCGGCATTCGCCCAGCATGTCCAGGAGGTCGTATTTATCGATGTACTCTCCCGATGCTTTCATCACCGACTCGACCGGGAATGATGAAAGCGCTTCGTCATCCTTCACGATCTCAAGTCCGGTATCCGTACCGATGAACAGCATGTCGTCATATACGCAGGTCGCATTCACGATGCTGCTCTCGATCCCGCACAGCGCGAATATGTCCGTAAAGCGGTCGGAAACGATCTTCATGATCCCCTGCCTGGTGGACGAGAACCATAAGTTTCCCTCGTAGTCCGTTATCATGTGTGAGACGGAATTGTTCAGCGGGAGCCTGTTCAGACTGTGGAAGCCGTGTCCGTCGATCACTCCGATCCCGCTGCGGCCCAGCAGCCAGATCTGATCGCCGTATATTTTGACATCCTGCAAACCGTAAAGAGGCGTGGTATCCACGTACTCGAAGTTTTCGGTGTTCCCGTGGAGATCACCACGGTAAAAGCCTCCGTCCTCGGTCCCGATCATGACCTTTGCCGCGTCTTCGGGATCCGGAACGATGCAGCATATGCTGCCGATACCAAGATCGTTCAGATCGACAAACTCGACGATCTTGCCGTCCCTGACAGTGAACCATTTCATATCCGATGTGCTGCAGCAGATCAGTCCGTCGGCCGAGCGGTATATCCTCTCGATCAGCACCCCGTCCAGTCTCGGGTCTCTGATGCGCGTGAGTTTGAAGTCAGGAGACATCATGGCTATCCCCCCGGTGGAGGCTATGTATATGACCCCGTTTTCATCCTCGACAAACCCGCGCGTCCTGTCGGAGGCAAGCCCGTCCTCCATGTCCCATTCCTTTATACCGGTGCGGTCGAGAAGGGCGACCCCGCTGTCATTGCTTCCGATCCAGAGTCTGTCCTTGCTGTCGACGTAAAGGCTGGCAACGCTCTTCATGGCGTCGTTGAACACGACCCTTTCAAAGCTGTTGCCGTCATAGCTTATCAGGCCGGCATAGCTTGCTATCCAGAGGAAGCCCGCGCTTGTCTGGACTATGTCGTTCGCTTCGGAGATCGGCAGTCCGCTGGTATTGTCATAAAGGACGGCAGTATAATTCTCCTTATGGCCCACAGGGTCCACAGAAGGCATCGTCTCGGCTGCATCTGCCGTCGCCGCATGCGTCATGACCAAGAACGCAAAAGCGAAGCAGCAGAGCAGGATATTAATGATCTTCTTGTTTTTTCCGAACTTTCTCATGTGATCGGTCCCGTCTGTCATGAAAAAACAGTCTGGTCTACTCAGTACCGTTGTATCTGAATGTGAGCATAGTGATATCGTCGAACTGCGGAGCGTCTTTGACGAAATCGTCTATCGCGTCTCTTACATTGGTATCTATACGCCTGAGGTCCGCTTTCGGGTCGATGTTGAGAGCGTCGATCATCCTGTCCATGCCGAAAAGCTCGCCCTCGGCGTCCGTAGCCTCTGTGACTCCGTCCGTATACACGTAGATGACATCGTCCTTTTTCATTTCAACCTCGCCGCCGCGGAATCTCATTCCCTCCATCGTTGCAAGCGGAGGAGAATTCTTTTCTTTCATGACGAAGAAGTCCCCGCCCCCGCTGCTGAAAGCAGGATACTCATGGCCTGCGCTCGCGTATTCGAGCTTGCCTGTGGACAGCGTGATTATTCCGAGCCACGCTGTAACGAAGAGCCCCATCTCATTGCCCTCGCAGAGCTGGTTATTGACTTCAGCGAGCACATCCTTAGGATCCTTGCTGAATGACGCTCCCTGCGACTGGTTCTTAATAAGCGTCCTGGCCACCATCATGAACAGGGCCGCAGGCATCCCCTTGCCTGACACGTCGGCTATGACTATCGCTATGTGGTCGTCGTCGATCATGAAGAAATCGTAAAAGTCGCCTCCGACCTCCTTTGCCGGCGTCATCGTCGCATAAAGGTCGAATTCCTTCCGTTCAGGCAGATACGGGAATATCTTAGGCAGTATGTTCTTCTGTATGTTTGAGGCTACCGCAAGGTCTCTGTCCGCAATGGCCTTTTCGACTCCCTGGGTCACGTTGAGCACGCAGTACATCAGAAGGAGCACCAGCATTATGACAGAACTGATGACGGAAAGCCCGTATGCCAGCACGGTTATCACCGCAGCAGCGAACGGCGCGGCGATGTACAGGACCGCGGCCACTATCTGGTAAGTGTGAAGCTGCTTTCTCTCGGCTATGGCTACCGCAGCAACAGCGAAAAGAGTGATCAGGCAGGAGACCATGGACAGCGGGTAAAGAGGTCCTCTCTGATATACGCCGGTGGCGTCCACGGTAAAGTAGATCCCGGTAAACAGGTTCACTATGCGCAGAATGAACGCAGCCAGCAGAGAATACTCCACGAGTTTGTTGAGCCTGCTTTCAAACGGACGCGTCATCATCACCTGGCTTGTCAGATACTTCCAGAAGCAGTATGCCGACAGCGGGGTACAGAAAAAGAGGATCGTGTTGTCCACGATATCCAGCACCCTCATCTGAGGCAGTCCGTCGAGCAGCCATGAGCACGCATCCGTAAAAGCCCACCATATTGCGACATTGAGCATATATATGAACCACTGAAGATCCGCGCCCGACTTCTGCACGTCTATGATGCAGCTTATGAAAAGAATGTAGCCCACAAGAATGGCAAATATCTCGATGCTCACATTCATCACATATATGCTCGGCAGGTTGTCCGGTCCGCGATGAGCCAGGCCCGCTATGCACGTGGCTATCATTGCCAGATACACAAAAGATGTGATCATGACAAGCAGCCTGTCGTTTCTTCCCATGGTGTTTTCCATCAGTGATCTCCTATAGTCCGTAATGAATTGATTATATCACATACTTGCGCCCGGGGTGTGTTTCAGTCCTTGTGGTATCTGAAAAAATACTGCAGTCCGGTCTTTATCTGCGCGTCTTTCTCTCCCGCACATATCTGAACCAGGCAGCGAATTCAGGCCCCAGTCTCTCAGCCAGTTCTTCCGCCTCCTCATGACCGGCTTCAGCGGCATTCAGGCACTGCTGCGCTATCTGGTACTTCCTCGCAGCTGTCATGCGCTCTATTTCCTCATCCGTATACCTTCCTATGCCGGACGGCTCCTCCTGAGCGCGGAAAAACCTGACGAAGGCATCAGCGGCATCCCGTCCGACGATGGGCTCGATCAGCGTAAAGTCATTGCCGGAGCTGTCAAGTACGCGCGATACCATCTCCCAGCGGCGCGGATCGGCGTAGCCCTCCGTTCCCGTATAGTCCGTCCTCAGATAAAGGTCGTTGTTCGCCAGGAACTCCATTACATACGGATTGATCCTCTTTCTCACTGCCCACGGCATCCAGTTCTCGACAGTCGTGCGGATATATATGTGAGCGAATCTGCCGAACAGCGGCTCGGCAAGGTCGTGCGAGACGCTCGATTCGGAGCGGTCGTTCCCGGCGGCGACTATGCGCGCGTTTTCAGGGAGCGGCCAGCGGTTGTTCACGAAGCGCTCCAGCACT
>CADBFL010000166.1:0-5252 GCA_902793875.1 uncultured Eubacteriales bacterium
GAAAGCGCCGGAGAAGGAGAAGACTTCCGGAACTGCGAAGGCGAAGAAGAAAGCGGAGGAGGCATCTGAGGCTCCTGAGAAAAAGGAGAAGGCTCCGGCGGCGGGTGAGAAAAAACGCAGAAAGATCCGCAGAAAGAAGCGGGAGGTCTCAAAGAAACGCCGCGCGGCGGAGATCGCCGGCGTGACTCTGCTGTGCCTGGTCCTGAGCGCCGCAGCGGTCCTGGGGGCCTATGTCGTCTTTGTTGCGGTCACTGCGACGGATATAGACCCGGAGAACATATACGCTCACATCGACACGAGCTCTGTCCTCTACGACAAAAACGGCGAACAGATAGACAAGGTGTACTACATCGAACCATAAACGAGATACCGGAAGACACGAAGGACGCTTTTATCGCTATCGAGGACAAGACCTTCTATGAACACCACGGCTTCAACCTCAGAAGGATGATCGGCGCGGTGATCAACATGCTTCTCGGGAGGACTGACAGGATAAGCGGCACATCGACCATCACACAGCAGCTGGCCAGGAATGTCTACCTTGCGGATGTGAAGAGCCAGAGGACGCTCAGGCGCAAGGTGAGCGAGATGCTGTACGCCTGGAAGATAGAGCGGACGCTTTCAAAGGACGAGATACTCGAGGCTTACCTCAATACCATTTACCTCGGATACGGCAACTACGGGATAAGCGCGGCTGCGCGCACGTATTTCGATAAAGACGTAAGGGACCTTACCCTGGCCGAAAGCGCGGCTCTCGCCGCTCTGCCGCAGGCTCCGGACAGCCTCGCGCTTCTGAAGGATGACAGGGAAGAGGGAAAGACCGTATATCTGGAAGACTATGACGTGTATGCGAACGATGCTTCAAAGGAACGCCGGAACCTGGTCATCGATCTCATGCAGGAGCAGGGATACATATCCGCTGATGAGGCGGCGTCGGCAAGGGTGGACATAAAAGACATCCTCAGGCCGCATTTCGAAGAGAACGCGAGCGAATATACGTACTTTTCGGACTATGTAGTGAGCGAGGTCGCGAAGGATCTGGCGGAGGAATACAAGCTGACTGAAGAGGAAGCGCAGAGGGTGGTGTATACCGGCGGGCTCCAGATAAAGACGACGGTCGACCCGGAGGTGCAGAAGATCATAAATGAAGAATTCGCGGACGACTACAATTTCCCGTGGTCTGCCGAAGAGCCGGAGGCGGCCATGGTGGTGACGGAGGTCGAAACCGGAAACGTCGTGGCCATGGTGGGAGGACGCAAAAAGAGCGGAAGGAGGCTCTTCAACAGAGCCGTCTCGCCGCGTCAGCCCGGATCATCGATCAAGCCGCTTTCCGTATATGCCGCTGCTCTTCAGAAGAGTGTTCGTGGGCGGAGAGGCCTGGCCTCAGAACTTCAACCACAGGTTCTCGGGCAGACAGACCTTCAGAACGGCACTTCAGCAGTCCCTCAACACCTGCGCCGTGAAGATACAGCTTCAGACAGGCGCGGATTACTCAATGGACATGCTGAAAAAATTCGGCATCACGACTGCCGCGGACGATCCGGAAGAGCCGGTGAACGACCTTAACGCCGCGGCTCTCGGGCTGGGCGCGATGACATACGGGGTCACTCCTCTCGAAATGGCGGAGGCCTACGCCGCCTTCCCAAACGGAGGAGAAAGAAACGAACCGGCCTGCTATACCGAGGTGACGGATTCCGAGGGCAGGCTCATCCTCTCAAAAAGGGCGGAGCCAGTAAAGGTCATGGACGAGGGAGTGGCGTTCATCATGACGGACTGCCTCAAGTCCGTGGTCTCGCGCGGCATCGCGAGGGAAGCTTCGCTATACGGAGTCCAGGTCGGAGGAAAGACCGGTACGACCAACGATACCGCAGACATCTGGTTCTGCGGGTTCACGCCTAAGTACTCCGCAGCTCTCTGGATAGGAACCGACCACAATTCCGAGATGAATACCTATTCATCGAGGGCGGCGTCGCTGTGGAGCCGCATCATGGGCCAGATACCCGACGTTGCCGAAGGGGAGTACCCGGACATGCCTTCCGATGTGGTGATGATGAACGGTGAATACTACACTGAAGGGACCGAGCCGGGAGCCGCGTACAACCTGAAAAGATAGGCGAAGGGGCAGAGAGCAACGATCATGAAAAACAGCAATGCCGAAACAGTCAGAAAACTCGCCGCGGAATGCACCCTGTTTCTGAAAAAGGACGGGAGCTTCCCTCTCGACGGTCCGTGCAGCGTCGCTCTCTTCGGAAACGGCGCGAGACAAACCGTGCGGGGAGGAACGGGCTCGGGCGACGTTTATTCGAAAAAGGTCGTCAGCATCGACGAAGGACTCAGGGCCGCGGGCTTTGCCGTCACGACTGATTACTGGCTGAGGCGCTGCGCCCTCATACGCGAAAATGCCCGCAGAGAGTGGGTGGCGCGCGCTAAGAAGCAGGCAAAGGGGATATCCGGCTATGCGGGTCTGATGAGCATGGCGGTGCCGGAGCCCGAGTACGACCTGGGGACCGACTATCCGGGCGACATCTGCATCTATGTCCTCTCAAGGCAGTCCGGCGAGGGCTGCGACAGGAAGGCCGAACGCGGCGACATACTGCTCTCAGAGACCGAAGTCAGGGACATAAACGCGCTGAACGCGAGGTTCGAAAGATTCATGCTGGTGCTCAATACGGGAGGCCCGGTCGATCTGTCCGAAGTCGCGGACGCGGGCAACATACTGCAGTTCTCACAGCTCGGTCCGCTGTCCGGAGACATACTGGCGGACATACTGCTCGGAAAGAGCATCCCGTCCGGCAAGCTCGCGACGACATGGGCTGCGTGGGGAGAGTACTGCAGCGAGGGGGATTTCGGCGATCCGGAAGACACGCGCTATCTCGAGGGGATATACGTCGGATACCGGTATTTCGACACCGTCGGCAAAAAGCCGATGTTCCCGTTCGGATACGGACTCACGTACACGGATTTCTCGCTGGGAAGGCCGTCCGTCAGGGTAACGGGGACGGAAGCGGCCGTGAGCATTACGGTAAAGAATACAGGGAAATACCCGGGAAGAGAGGTCGTGCAGGTCTACGTCTCGGCGCCAGAAGGCAGGCTCGATCAGCCTTGCCAGGCGCTCGCGGCGTTTGCAAAGACCGGCGTGATCGAAGCAGGCGGATCTGAAAGGGTCAGCCTTAGCTTTGACATGAGGGATCTCGCTTCATACGATGAAGATACCGCGTCATATATCCTCGAGGCCGGAGACTATATCGTCCTCGCGGGCGATTCGAGCGCGGATACAAAAGCGGCGGCAGTGCTGGAGCTGCCTGAGACGGTGACTGTCCTGAAGGCGAAAAACGTGCTCGGAAACTGCGGCTTCAGGGACTGGGCGCCTGATGTCAGGCTGAGGCCGGATCCTGAAGGAGCAAAGCGCATCGCGGTCGATCCCGCGGCTTTCACGATGGAGACGGTCTGCTATGAGCTTGACGAAGAGACCGGAGCGTTCGCAGAGAGCCTTTCGGACGAGGAGCTCTGCTATGTCTGCATCGGCGATTTCAGCGATAAACAGTTCAGCATCATAGGCGAAGCGAGCAAGACGGTGGCGGGCGCCGCCGGCGACTTCACCACAAGGCTGACCGGCAAAGGATTTCCGGCGGTCGTGACAGCGGACGGTCCTGCGGGCCTACGCCTTGAAAGGGAGTATTACAGGGACGGAAAGGGCCTTCACAATGTGAACAACGACGCGATCACGGCCTTCGGCGAAATGCTGCCTGACATCCTGTTCAGGATCCTTTCACGGCCGAAAAAGATAAAGCCGGGCACGAAGATATATGAGCAGAACTGCACGATGCTGCCTGCGGCGTCAGCTGCAGCGCAGTCCTTCGATGTCTCCCTGGCGGAAAGACTCGGAAGGATCGCGGGCGAGGAGATGAAGGAATACGGCGTCGACGTCTGGCTCGCGCCGGCCCTCAACATACACAGGGACATCCGCTGCGGACGGAACTTCGAATACTATTCGGAGGACCCGCTCGTATCCGGAAAGATGGCTGCAGCTGTCGTCAGGGGAGCGCAGTCGGCAGAAGGCCGCCGCGCTACGATAAAACACTATGCGGCAAACAACCAGGAAACAAACCGTTACAGCAGCAATTCGCTTGTGTCGGAGCGGGCCATGAGAGACATCTATCTCAAAGGCTTCGGCATATGCGTCAGGGAGTCTGCGCCCGGAGCGGTGATGACTTCGTATAACCTGCTGAACGGCACCCATACCGCGTCGCACAGCGGACTCATCAGGGACATCCTCAGATGTGAATTCGGCTTCAGGGGAATAGTCATGACCGACTGGATAGTCCGCATGGCCATGAGCGGAGGCAAATACGAGCTGCCGCTCGCATGGGAGGTCGCTGCGGCCGGAGGCGATGTGCTGATGCCGGGCAGCAGGAGAGACTACAGGACGCTGCTGAAGGGCCTCAGGTCCGGAAAGGTCAGCCGAAGACAGCTCGAGATAAACGCGACGAGGATGTATTCGTTCGCAAAGAGGAAAAAGCAATGATAACGACAGTGGTTTTCGACATAGGCAAGGTGCTCATCGGATTCGACTGGGACCGCTACATGAGAGAACTCTTCGACGAGGAGACCGCAGTCCGGGTGACGGGCGCGATGTTCGGCGGCGGGGACTGGAAAGAACTCGACAGAGCCGTGCTGAGCGAGGAGGAGGTCCTCGCCCGCTTTTACGAGGCGGAGCCGGATCTCAGAAAAGAGATAGACGAAGCCTTTGCGAGAGTGGGCGAATGCGTGAAGAGGCGCGAGTGGGCCATCCCGCTGATAGACTCCGTAAAACAGAAAGGCTTCAGGGTGCTCTTCCTCTCCAATATGTCGGAGCACGTGATGGGATCGAACCCTCAGGCCTACGACTTCATCGATCACATGGACGGAGGCATATGGTCGTGCCGCGTGCACAGGATAAAACCGGATCCGGATATTTTCAGGATCCTTCTGAAAGAGTACGGCCTGGAGCCTGAGGAGTGCCTTTTCGTGGACGACACGCCTGAAAACATCGCGGCGGCGAAGAGACTCGGGATGAAGACCATACTCTATTCGGATCCCGCCCGGCTGAAAGCCTGTCTTGAGCAGGCCCTTGCCAAGGACGCGGGCCACGACAGGATCAGCGTCCTTTGCTACGGCGATTCGAACACATACGGATACGATCCCGGTACGGGCGGCAGATATCCGTACGCAAAGAGATGGACGAGCCTGCTCGGAGAGATGCTCGGCGGCAG
>CADBFL010000166.1:5259-6018 GCA_902793875.1 uncultured Eubacteriales bacterium
GCGGCATGGAAGAACGGCGCGTCGTCTTTTGTCGCGTGTCTTGGCACGCATAAACCGGTCGACTGGCTCATCATCATGCTGGGCACAAACGACTGCAACGAAGAGCTCGGCCTTTCGGCAGAGGATATCGCAAGCGGCATGGAGACGCTGGTGAAGCTTGCCGGGGATGTGACTCCGGAGCTTCAGGGATACGTGCCGCAGATAATAGTGACGGCTCCGGCTCCCATAAGAAGAGACTATGAGGTTTCTCCTTTTGCGTCCGAGCTCAGCCCTGAGTCCGTGCGAAGATCGGAAGAGCTGGCGCCGCTGTACAGGAAGATCGCTGAGCGCCGCGGCTGCCTCTTCGTCGATGCAGGCGGACGGGCCGAAGTGTCTCCGCGTGACTGCGAGCATCTGACAGAAGAGGGCCACCGCCGGCTGGCAGAACTGTTCTTCGATACGATGAGGCCGAAGCAGTAAGCCCTGAGATGAGACCGAAGCAGTAACGATCCTGCGGCGGCTCTCTTATTTTGTCAGCAAAATCTGCGCATCCCGGCTCATATTATGGTAAAATTCAAGCAGTATGTAATGATATGTAATGATGCGGGATCATTGATCCAAGAGGGAGAGAGCGATAATGGAAACAAGACATGACAAACTCATGAGACTCGCCACGGAGATGTGCGCCAAAGAGCTGGTCATCACTCCGGAATGCGCTGAATACCAGCTGCTTGATTATCTGCTTACCGAAGATGAGCTGACGGTGATGAGCCACATGAA
>CADBFL010000167.1 GCA_902793875.1 uncultured Eubacteriales bacterium
GTCAAAAAGCAGGTGCCGGCGATCATCATAGCCGCGGACGGAGAGGCTCCGGACATAGACTTCAGCGGCTACGAGGGTTCTGTCTTCGCGACCGGCCTCGGAACGGCGGAGACCCTGAGGAGGGTCAGGCTGGCTGAGTCCGTCGAGACCATGATGGAGACCGAGACGGAGACGATAGAAGCGGACGATCTTTTCATCGACGGCAAGGCCATCTTCGCGAATTCGCATACGAGAGGCCTGGCGGTCATGGACGGAGGGAAGTTCGCGGGATTCGTCACCAGAAGATGCTTCCTCGACCTGCCTGAATACAACGTCATCATGGTCGACCACAACGAGCCGGCCCAGAGCATAGACGGGATCGAGACGGCGAACGTGGTCGAGATCATCGACCATCACAGGCTGGACTCGCTCTCGACGAGGATGCCCATATTCATCGCGGCCGAGCCGCTCGGCAGCACATGCACCATAGTATATCAGCAGTTCCTGAGGCACGGCCTCATGCCCGATCAGGATACGGCGAGGGTGCTGCTGACCGGCATAATAGCAGATACGCTCATATTGCGGAGCCCGACGACGACCGCTTCGGACATCAGCACTGCCGAGATGCTGGCCAGACTCGCGAAGGTCACGAGCATAGAGGAATTCGGCGAGAAGCTCTTCAGTATAACGGACAATCTCGCCACGCAGGATCCGAAGGAGATGATACTCTCGGATTTCAAGAAGTACGAATCGGGCGGAGTGAAGATCGGCGTCGGCCAGTGCGAGGTCACGACGCTGAAGGACGTCGACGCGTACGCTGCAAGATATCTCGATGCGCTTTCGGAGATCGCCGGAGCGCAGGGGCTCGACTGGACCCTCCTGATGATCACGGATGTGCTGAGAGAAAAGAGCGTCCTTCTCACGAGCGATCACAGGGCCGTGAGGAACCTTCAGTACAGCAGGATGTCGAAGGGGATGTACAGCATGCCGGGCGTCATGAGCCGCAAGAAGCAGCTCCTGCCGATGCTGATCTCGGCGACGACGGCATAGACGGCACAGACAGAAAGGAAAGACGATGGCTGCAAAGACCAGATGGTACAGGGAAGCGGTGGTATATCAGGTATACCCGCTCAGCTTCATGGATTCGAACAACGACGGCATGGGCGACATACCCGGCATCCTCTCGAAGCTCGACTACATAAAGGACCTCGGCGCGACCGCAATATGGTTCTCGCCTCTTTACGCATCACCGTGGAGGGACTACGGATACGACATATCCGACTACAGGGCCATCCACCCGGCGTTCGGCACCATGGAGGATTTCGACAGGCTCGCGGCGGAATGCCACAGGCGCGGGCTCAGGATCATGATGGATGCGGTATTCAACCACACCAGCAATCAGCACCCGTGGTTCAGGGCCGCTCTTGCCGATGAGCATTCGCCTTACAGGGACTACTACATCATCCGCAGGGGCAGGAAGGTGAAGGATAAGAAGGGCAGAGAGGAGCTCCTGCCGCCGACCAACTGGACCTCATCGTTCACCGGCTCCGCCTGGGAGAGGATACTCGGAACGGATGATTTCTACCTGCACCTCTTCGCTCCCGAGCAGCCTGATCTCAACTGGGAGAATCCGGCTGTCAGAGAAGAGATGGCGGACATACTGCGGTTCTGGCTCGAAAAGGGAGTCGACGGCTTCCGTTTCGATGTCTTCAACCTGTTTTCGAAAGTCTATCCGCTGCAGGACGACAGGCGCCGTCTGCGATTCCAGAAGGGCATGCAGTACTTCGTCGACGGACCGAGGATGCATGAGTTCCTGAAGGAGCTGAACGACAGGGCTCTTTCGCTCTACGATACATACACAGTGGGAGAATCGTACGCCCCTGACGATGAGCAGGCTCACAGATATGTCATGGAGGAGTCGGGCGAGCTCGACACCATCTTCGACTTCGAGCACATGATGAGCGACAGCGTGGGCGGGACGAAGTTCATCCCGAAGCCGTTCAGCCTGAAACAATTCAAGAAAGGCCTTATCGGCCCGCAGCTCAGATACTACGGCACGGCGTGGAACACCCTCGTCCTGGAGAACCACGACTGCGCCAGATGCGTGAGCCGCTTCGGGATAAACGACAAAAAGTACAGATACGAGGCAGCGACATTCCTGGCGGTCATCACGTACTTCGGCTGGGGCACGCCTTTCATATATCAGGGGCAGGAGATCGGCATGACGAACGCGAAGTTCAGGAGCATCCGCCAGCTGAAGGACCCGGTGTCGCACTTCGTCTACGACACGATGACCGAGATGCATGTGCCTGCCCGCGCCGCCGAAAAGATGATAATCTACGGCGCGCGCGACCACGCCAGGACGCCTATGCAGTGGAACGGCGGCGTGAACGCCGGATTCAACGCCGGGACAGCGCCGTGGCAGTGCATGAACCCGAACTATAAGGAGATAAACGTCGAAGCCGACCTGGCCTCAGACAAATCGATATACAGGTTCTATCAGGAGGTGCTGCGGATAAGAAAGAGCGAGCCGGTCTTTCTCAGGGGGAGCACGGTGGAGTACTATCCTGACGACAGGCAGGTGATCGCATACAGCCGCTGCCTTGAAGGGAAGCGCTATCTGGTGGCAGGCAATTTCTCGGGTTCAAGGGCGGACTTCATAATGCCGTCCGACTTCGAACTCGACGAGCTGAAGATCAGGCTGACGAATCAGGGCCGCACGGACGCGGATGTAGAAGAGATAATGCAGCTCAGGCCTTACGAGGCGATACTGTTCGAAGAGATATAGCAAAAAAGGAGAGGAATCGTTATGGGAATCATGGAATACTACACGCCGACCCACATCTATTTCGGTGAGGGGGCAGAAGACAAAGTCGCTCAGGTGCTCGCTGAGCACGGCGCCACGAAGGTGCTGGTGCACTTCGGATCCGGTTCGGTAAAAAAGAGCGGGCTCCTGGACAGGGTCGAAGGCCTTCTTAAAGACGGCGGCATAGAATTCGTCGAGCTCGGCGGAGTCGTGCCCAATCCGAGGGTGTCGCTGGTCAGAAAGGGCATCGAACTGTATAAGTCCGAGGGCTGCGACTTCATTCTTTCCGTCGGCGGAGGCTCAGTCCTCGACAGCAGCAAGGCCATAGGATACGGCGTATACGGCGGCGGAGACGTCTGGGACTTCTACTGCGGCAAGCGCAAGGTGGAAGGCACCGCGCCTGTGGGCTGCATACTGACGCTTTCGGCCACCGGCTCAGAGATGAGCGATTCATCAGTCATCACAAACGACGAGACGGACCCGACATACAAAAGAGGCGTCAATACGGACTTCGGAAGAGTGAAGTTCGCGCTGCTGGATCCGATGCTGACCGCTACCGTGACGAAATACCAGACGGCGTGCGGAGCTACGGACATCATGATGCACACGCTTGAGAGGTACTTCCACGACGGATACGCTCTCGACTTCACTGATCAGCTCTCATTCACCCTCCTGAAAGAGGTTATGAAGTGGGCTCCGGTCGCGCTCGGAAAGCCGGGCGACTACGACGCGAGGGCGAACCTGATGTGGTGCGGCAGCCTTTCGCACAACGGCCTGATGGCGGCCGGCAATTCCACAAAGGGCGACTGGGCGTGCCACCAGATAGAGCACGAGCTTTCGGCCGAATACGACGTGGCTCACGGAGCGGGTCTTGCGGCCATATGGGCGTCCTGGGCCAGATACTGCCTCGACACTGACAGAGACAGATTCGTCAAACTCGGCGAGGGAGTGTTCGGAGAGAGCGATCCTGAAAAGACCATCGCGAAGTTCGAGGATTTCTTCCGCTCGATAGACATGCCTGTGGACATAAAGGGTCTCGGGCTCGACTTCGACGAGGCGGCGTGCAGGAGGGCGGCTCTGGGAGTCACATTTCAGGATGCGCGCACCATCGGCAATTTCAAAGTCCTGAACACTGAAGATATCTTCAATATCTACATGATGGCATCGGGCCTGAAACAGACGGCGGA
>CADBFL010000168.1 GCA_902793875.1 uncultured Eubacteriales bacterium
TCATAATCGAGCGAATTCATCAGCCTTATGATGGCCTCTCCCTTTGTCAGCGCGCCGAGCGCAGTCCCCTGGATGGCGTCGCCGTTGTCCACGAGTATGGTCTCGTAGCCCTTTGCTTCAAGCCTGTCTCTCACCGCTTTAAGGCCGGCGAGGCCGAACCCGTCGTCCACTCCGCAGTGGATGTCGCTCGTGTAGAGTATCATGACCTTGCCCTCGCCCGGTCTTTCGCCCGCGCCTTTAGTCCCTGCGGTCCCGCCCTGCAGGCCCGACAGCAGTATCATGAAGATCACGGCCGCGACGCACGCGAGCGCGATGATGAATGATTTCAGTGACTTCCTGTCCATTTGCTTCGCTTCCTTTTACTGACCGATTTGCTGATCGATGAGCATCATCATTCTTTTTTCTGCTTTTTCTTTTCGGCCTCTTTCTTTTCGTCTGCTTTCTTTTCGGCCGCGTTCGCCTTCAGGCGCCTCTCGACCGCCCTGTCGAACTGAAGCTTCAGAAGAGCCGCCACAGGCACTGCGACGAGCATCCCTACGATGCCGCCTACCCTGCCGCCCGCAAGGAGCGCAACGATGACCAGCACCGGATGCACCTCGACATTGCTGCTGAGCATCCTCGGGTTGATGATATTGCCGTCGATGAACATCACCACTATGAGGATGATGCCGCCGATGATCAGGCTTTTGATCGATCCCTCGGCAAGGCAGACAAGGATGAGCGAGCCGAAGCCCACCACCGGGCCGACATAAGGTATGAGGTTGCCGAGGCCCGTGAGTATGCCGATGACCGCGGCGTAAGGCACGCGCGCGATGAGCATCGCCGCCGTCACCATGACTCCGACCAGCATGGCGTCCATCGCCTGCCCGCGGATGTACCCCGAGAACACCCTGTCGGCGTCCGCGATGAACAGGCGGAGCTTCTCTCTCGTGCTGCTGTTTGTGAATGCGTCGAGCGCTTTTCCCCAGTATACGCGTATCTCTTCGTCAAGAAGGAAGTATATGGCGAAGATCACCGCAAACAGGAGCGTCGTCGCGCCCGTCTTGACGCCGCTGAAGATCTTTCCGATGAACTCCCCGACGCTGCCGAGGTTTATGTTCAGGCTCGCCAGCTGTTCTTCTATGGTCGTCCAGAATTTCGAGAACTGATCGGCCAGAACGGCTATGTACTCCTTGCAGGCGGCCAGGTTGAAGCCCGAAAGGCTCCGGGTCACGGTGAAAGTTATCACGCCGAGTATGAGGCCGAGCGCCAGGAGAACTATGACCCATATGATCACGACGGCCAGTACCCTCGCGGCCTTTTTGTTGTCTGTCAGGCCGAGCAGCTTCGCCTCGATCTTTTTTACCGGAGGGCTCAGCAGATATGTGAAGACCATTCCGAGCACCAGAGGCCTCATCACGGCCGATATGAACTCCAGCACGCTGCCGGTCTTGCCCGCCAGGTACCAGATGATGATGCCCAGCACGAATATGATGAGGGCGGTCTTTATTACGTAATACGATTTTATCGAGTATTCCCTGTTGTAGTATTTCTCGAGTTTTTTCATGAGTTCTCCCCTGAATTCTTTTTATATTTGCGCCACGCGAGCAGTATCGCGATCGCTCCGCTCGGGATGATCATCATGCTTGTCGACGAGATCAGCGACGGAACGAAGGTGAAAAGCACGCACATTATCAGAAGCGGCGGGATAGCGATGTCCAGATGGCCTCTGTAGTACTTGTATGCGAGCGCTCCGAACAGCGCAGGCACCACGTTGTCGAAAGCAGGCTGGAGCACCGGCGACTGAAGCACAGGCTGGAGCGGGATGAGTATCATCACGCCGATCGCCAGTATGACTATAGTCACAAGGGCGCTCACCGCGATCGAGATCGTTGATATGATCTCGTTCTCGGCCGTTCCCGCCTTTGCCCCGACGAGGTCTCTTGAATTTATCGCGCACGGCAGCTTCAGATTTATGATATTGCCCGTGATGAAGCTCATGTAGCTTCCGCCGGCTCCGAGCATCGGAAAATAGAGCAGGAATTCGGCGGCGCTGGATATCATCCACACAAGGCCGATGGCAAGATACGCCCTGAAGACCGCGCCGTAATCGGGCATGGCGCCGAAGTGCCAGCCTATCATGAACGGAGCGCCCAGAAGCAGCACTGCCATGAGAACGCTCGCCGAGCGTCCGATGCGGTGCGTCGTGCGGTTGTATTCTTCAAACTGCATGTATTTCTGTTCTTCTGTCATGTCCCTCACCCCTTCAGAATATCAGATCGAGCGCAACAGCGGCTATCATGGCGATCAGCATGCTGCCCGCAACTGAAAAGCTCTCGGCCCAGCTGTACTTCTTTTTCTCACTGAGCCATACGAAGACTGCCATGGCAAGCGCGCCTGCTGCCGCGACCGCAAGAGGCATCCAGTTCCCGCTGAAGCTGAAACGCCCGTTGCCGCTTATCAGGCCGCCGACGTAGCTTCCGATGTACGCGCTTATGAGGCCGACGAACATCGCGGTCATCGCGAGGTCTCCGAAGCCGCCTCCGGACGAGCCCTTCTCAGCATCCGCGGCGCTTCTGCCCTTCATGAGACGCTTTGAGTACGCCTTTCCGAACACCGCGCTTAGTATGAGCGACCACATTATGCACATGCTCATCAGAAGGCAGATGGTCGAGAACGCTCCGAGAGTCATCTCCGAGGCCGACAGTCCGCTGAGGCCCGCGGCTTCGGCGGCTGCCTGCGCTACCTGCGTCTCGTAGTGCAGAGCTCCTATCACCGACAGGCGGAGCCACGGCCACGGCACCCCGAGGCTTCCGGATAAAGCTATGACTCCCAGAAGGATGCCTATGCTCGGAAGCACGGTAAACGCCGCGCTGGACACCACGACCCTGCGCATCTTTTCTTTCTCTATGCCAAGCGCAAGCCCTTCCTTCCATGCGCGCACCAGAAACAGCACGCATATCAGCGCGACAATAAAGACTATGGCGCCGCACAGCATGTACATGAACGGCGAGTTCAGCTGTTGTATCACTGTCATATGCTATCAGTCCTTTCCCCTTTGCCTTCCTCCGGCCATGCCGCATACCGGAAGCCGGCCTTTATTTTTTATCAGCCAGATACTCCTCAAGCGTCAGGCCCTTTTCCGTTATGTCCTTTGCAGTCTCAGGCGATCCGACGTAGCGGATATGCCACGGCTCGTAGTTTGCGCCTGTTATATCCTCCCTGCCCTCAGGGTAGCGGAGTATGAATCCATACTCCGGAAGCCTTTTGTGTATGACCTCCCATATCTCCGGATACTGTACGAGGTCCTCGTTCTCATACACGGTCTTGTCCCCGACGATGAAGTAGAGGTCGAGCGCGAGGCCGGTATGGTGTTCCGAATACCCCGGCGCCGCCACGTATTTCTTCACGTACTCTTCGCCGTACTTTTCGGTGAATTCATCGACTATCTTCTGCTGGGCCGCTTCGCTTCTGTAAGCGGAGTCAAGCTCGAGCGTGACCTTCCTGTCGCTGAGCTCCTTTTCCACGTCGTCCTTGAGCTTAAGGTACGCGTCATGCGCCCCGGTCTCGGTGAAGACGTCATCGCCCACCGAATTGATGCCTGCATGGAACTTCACCCTGTCCAGCCAGTCATCCGGGAGAGGATTCTCGAAATTTACCAGCACCATGTAATCGACCTCCGTGTCTCCGCTGACGGGAGCTTCCTTTTGCGCCGCTTTCTTTTCGTCTGCAGCTTCACCCTGCCCCGAACATGCGCACAGCGCCAGGGCGGCCGCTATGACCGCCGCCGTCAGCCACACGAGCTTCGTTTTTCTCTTCTTCATCCGGATATGTCCTCCTGCGGCCTTCGGCCGTCCTTTATTACCCTCTATTTTACGCGTCAGACGCCGGCACGGCAAGGAGGCGGATGCCCAAAATTCCGCCTGCTTGCAAAGAGGGCTGCCGGATCACGGCAGCCCCCGTCTGAACGGTCATCGTCTGTCTGACGT
>CADBFL010000169.1 GCA_902793875.1 uncultured Eubacteriales bacterium
CAGCGCTATGTTGTCGAGTCCGATGATGGCGTTCATCGGAGTCCTTATCTCATGGCTCATGTTGGAGAGGAAGCTCGTCTTGGCGCGGCTGACCTCTTCCGCCATGGCCTTTTCGATCTCTATCTGCTGTTCGCGCTGGCGCATTATCCTGTATATCGCGAATATGATGGCGAGCGCCAGCACGATGAGAAGCGTCTGTATCATCATGTTGGTCGTCATCGAGTCCTTTACTTCGCCGAGCACGTTCTCAAGATACTCGATCGAGTTCTTCGACGCCGACGTCGTGATGTCCACGCCGTTTTCCCTGAGTATCTGCTTGTAATTCTCGTGTATCGGCTCTATCGCCCTTTCGGCGGCCGCTGCCGTCGCCTGACGCATCCATACCGTGGATGTGAAGTATACAAGGCACAGCAGCACGATCCATACCACCATCGATTTGCCGAAGCGCCTGGTGGTGTCATTTTTGAAGACCATGTAGAACACAGCGAAGCCGAGTATGCTCCATGCAGCGAGTATGAGGTACGACTCCGTGCCCAGCGTCGTTACATCGAGCAGGTTAGGCACGAGGAAGTACAGCGCGAACAGGATGGATACCGCGATGCCGATGCCCCCCGTTATCCTTATCCTTTTGTTCCCGTGTTCACCGGCGGCCTTGAAGGCGGCTGCCGATGTATAGGCGTACACGATGGCCGCGCCGACAGTCGTGACATCGACCACCCAGCTGGTCGCCGTGCGCCCGAAGAACGGGATGATCACCGATATGAGCATTATGGCTATGATCGCGTTGCGCGGAGAGCCTCCCCGGTCCAGCCTGCCGAGGCCGGCCGGCACTATGCCGTCTTCGGCCATGGAGCAGATCAGTCTGCTCGATGCGATGAAGTTCCCGATAAGGCCGGTCGCTATGCCTCCGATGCAGGTGACTGCCAGGATAACGACTCCGGCTCTGCCCATCGCCTGCTGCGTCGAGTAAAACGTCGGCACGCCTTTTACGCCGTCCAGATCTCCGGCAGCGGCCACGTAATCGGTCCAGCTGCTGTACTCCGGCGGCAGGATCGCTACGGCGTTGAGCGCCAGAAGAGCGTACGCCGCTATCGCGGCTATGACCGCTCCGGTCATGATCGCTCCGGACTTTTTATGCGGGAATCTGAATTCCTCTGATGAATGGGATATGGACTCGAAGCCCACAAAGGCCCACGGCGCGAGGAATATTATGGTCATTATTCCCGCAGCAGGGCTTTTGCCCGGCGCGAACGCCGGCCTTATCGTCGCGGCTCCGCCGTGATGCATGTTCCATGTGCCGGCAAAGCATACGAAAACGCCTCCCAGCAGCACGACGGCCATGACTGTCTGTATCCATTTGGCCATATGGTTTCTGAAACATATAAGCGCGGCGATCAGGATGGATGCAATGGCAAGCATGACTTCGCCGAACCATATATCGAAGCCGGCGAGCGTGTAATGGAATCCGAACTGGAAGGTGCTCCCGAAGATCTTTCTGAACAGCAGGGGCAGCGCGGTAGCGTTGGCCCACA
This sequence comes from uncultured Eubacteriales bacterium, assembly GCA_902793875.1. Lineage (GTDB taxonomy): Bacteria > Bacillota > Clostridia > Peptostreptococcales > Anaerovoracaceae > Crickella. The sequence goes on from CADBFL010000169.1 coordinate 1,533, forward strand.
TTATCGCAACGTACGAAAGGATCAGGAACCACGCGCAGAGGAATCCGTGATCATATCCGAACTCCTTCTTGGCGTATGTGAACGCTCCGCCGGCATCAGGATAGAGGTTTATCATGTAATGGTAATTGAAACCGATCACGATCATGATGATGCCGCCGATCACGATACCGATCACCGTGCCTATCGGTCCCGCCGTAGGCAGGAATGTGTTTCCCGGCATCATGAAAGCACCCCAGCCGACAGCGCAGCCGAAAGCGAGCGCCCATGCGGCCAGCGGGCTCACATACCTGTCGAACCTGCCCTCTGATCCGTTTTCATTTATCATAGGTTCTTTCATAGATACGCCCTTTTTCCCCAGTCCTGTTTCTGTCACGCATCAAAGAGACGCCCTGTACTCCCCGATGCCCGCCTTTGTCTTTTCGTACATGGCGAAGATCTCGCCGAGCTTCGTCTTCACCTCTTCATCGCTGAGCTTTCTTGCAGCTCCCGGGCGGAACTCCTCCGTAACCTCGCTGACCAGAGCCGCGAGACTGTCAAGGCCCAGGTTGCCGCAGACGCCCTTCATCGCGTGAGCGCTCTCGAAAAGAGCCGCCGGGTCCATGGATTCTCCGGCCTCCTTCAGCCTGTCGCATACATCGCTGTCTTCGAATTTCAGCAGATACTTGCTGATCATCTTGTCCATCCTCATGATCCGGACGGCCTGCTCATAATTGCCGCCTATCTGATCGTACAGTTCCTGAATGGTCATATGTCACTACCCCCTCTTCACCGCAATCTCTTTTTTTATCAGTTCTTCGAATTCCTCAGCCGGCAGCGGCTTTGAGAAGTAATAGCCCTGCACCAGCTCGCAGCCCGCTTCTTTCAGCAGCCTCAGCTGTTCTTCTGTCTCGACGCCCTCTGCCACGACAGGCACACCGAGATACTTCGCGATGTCGAGCACCAGCTCTATCATGCGGAAACTGCCGGCGTCCTTTTCCACGTTCCTGATGAACTTCATGTCCATCTTCAGAACGTCGAGCGGCAGAGTCGAAAGCATGTTCAGAGAGGAATAGCCCGATCCGAAGTCGTCCATCTCTATCTCAAAGCCCGAATCCTTGAGTTTTTCTATCACCGAGATCAGCTCTTCGGCGTTCTCCGTGTACGCCGACTCAGTGACCTCGAGCTTGAGGTTCGACGGGTCGAGGCCGTTGATCTTCAGCAGCTCCTCGAGGTTCTCTTTCAGATCCGGATCGAACATCTCAGCCCTCGACATGTTTACCGAGACAGGAAGTTCGATGCCGAAGCGATCCTTCCAGTCGGCGACCTGTCCGGCCGCGACCGCCCATACATAGTCATCCACAAGGTGGATGATGCCGTGGTTCTCGAAAAGCGGGATGAAGTCTGCGGGAGATATCAGGCCGAGCTCCGGATGCTTCCACCTTACCAGGGCTTCCGCGCTCGAAAGCCTCGGCGGATCGCACTGTATGCTGTACTTCGGCTGGTAGAAGACGGTGAACTGCTTCGTTTTGATCGCCCAGTTCACGTCGTTCAGCAGTTTCTGACGGAACATCTCATTCTGCATCATGTCTTCGTCGAAGACCGTGATGTTCCCGTCCTTCATGCTGTGCGCCATCTTGCATGCCGTCATCGCGTATCCGATCGCATCCGCCGGCTCCATGCCCTCGCGGTACGGTCTGACCCCCATCCTGAGCCTGATGTTCGCGTGTCCCGGCAGCCGGCCGAAGCTCTGCTGTATCGCGCTGATGAGATCTTCGTACTCCGAAGTCTCCCTGTGACGGCAGTATATGGCGAAGCGGTCGCTTTCGAGCCTGCTCGCGATGCCGCCGGTACCTTTGATAAACTTTTTTATCTCATCGGCTACGGTGCAGAGCACCCTGTCACCGAAGTCCCTTCCGTTCAGATCGTTCACCGTGTGGAATTTGTCTATGTCCATCACGGCCGCATCCATCTGCCAGTCCTTGTGATAGCGGAATATCCTCTCGGCGTATTCGTAGAAGAAGCTCCTCGCATACAGTCCCGTCAGGCGGTCTCTCTCGGCGGAACTGATCAGCTGCCTCCCCTCGGAAAGCTCGATGATGCGCTCTATCCTCGCGAGTATGACCTCGTGCAGATCGAACGGCTTTGTGATGAAGTCGACGGCCCCCATCCGCAGGGCCTTGAGTTCGGCTTCCTTTTCGGCAGTCAGTACTATGACCGGGATCTCTTTCAGCTCCGGTTCTCCTGACAGGATATCGAGCACCTCGAACCCGTCCATCACCGGCATCATGAGATCGAGCAGTATTATCGACAGCTTGTCGCGGTTCGCGCGGATCTGAGCGAGGCCCTCCTCGCCGTTCTCCGCGAAGATCACGTCGTAGCCGTCTTCGAGTATCATGCCGAGCAGATCGCGGTTGATCTCCTGATCCTC
>CADBFL010000170.1 GCA_902793875.1 uncultured Eubacteriales bacterium
AGCCGGGACATATTACGTATGGTACATGGCTGAGGGAGATGCTTCTCATATTGATTCCGAACCGCAGGGACCTGTGAAGGTCACTATAGCGGGAAAGCCACCTGTAACGGTACAGCACACCATTACATATGAGCTGAACGGCGGAACTCTCGACGGGATGACGGGCACAGTGACATGGACCGTCGATTACGGCACAGTGATCGTTCTTCCTGAACCGGCCAGAGACGGATATACCTTCGACTACTGGGAAGGCTCCAGATACAATGCCGGAGACAAGTACACAGTGACCGGAGACCATACGTTCAGGGCCGTATGGAAGACCGGCGCAGGCGGAGGCGGCAGCAAGGGCGGCTCATCGAAGGGCGTGAAGACAGGCGACGATAATACCCTCGGCGCATGGACACTGCTCCTGCTCGGAGCGCTGACCGCAGCGACGGGGATGGTATATGCAAGAAAGAGAAAAGGTGAATGATCTGACCCTTTGGAATGACCGTTTCGAAGGGCAACAGGAGGCACGATGAAGAAAAGGCTTTTAGGAATACTGCTCAGCTTCGCGCTGATGATGGGGATGATGCCGGCGCTCGGAGTGAGTCAGACGGCATATGCGGACGACAAAGTCACTTATCTGGACAAGGACGGCGAAACGAAAACCGTGACGGTAAACGAGTTCATTACCAGTGGGACAACAGCGCTGACTGAAGGATGGTATGCCGTGAATGAAAATGTGGGTCTAGCAAGTCTCTCGCTCACCGGCAATGTGAATATCATTCTGTGCGACAACAAGAAGCTGACAGTCAGTAATACTTCCGGGGACGGCATCACGAACTCTGGCGTACTGACCATATATGCCCAGAGCAAAGGGTCAGCCATGGGCAAGCTTGATGTCACGGGTAATAATGGTATCGAAAATGGCAAAGATTTGGAGGTGGTCGGCGGTGATGTGAAAGCCACTGGTAATGCAGCCGACGGCTTTGCGATCCGCGCTCACCGGGATGTCAAGATAAGCGGTGGCAGTGTTACTGCATCCGGCTCCACCGCGATCCGCGCTGTCCGGAATGTCGAGATAAAAGGCGGCACCGTGACAGCCACCGCCACCGGCGATAATGGTAATGCGATATCTGCCTCGCATTATGTAGATCTGATGGGCGGCAGCGTTACTGCTTCCGGAGCCGGCATGGGACGGGGTATCGATGTCAACAACAATGTACAGCTCGGCGGTAGCGTGAGAGTCTGGGCCGGTTCAAGCGCAAGCGACGCAGCCGATGTTACCGCCACCTTTGCAAATAATCATGGTCAAAAGTGGGTCCAGACTGAAACCGCCACACTCTGGGTCGGAGGTTTCCCGGTGACCAGCAGGAACGCAGAAAATATACTCGGCGATGCGGGCGCTACCGCGAGCTACGATTACAGCACAGAAACACTGAAGCTTAATAATTACAGTTACGAAATCGAAGGGCATAGGTTTGGCGCTCTTAACAATTTCTATGCTGCAATATACGCTGACCAGGATCTGACGATCCGGCTTGTAGGCAAAAACACTGTGAAGTGCACAGAAAAGGAAGAGTCTGTTGGGTTCGGTATTTATTCCAATGGAAAAGCGATTACCATCAGCGGGAGCGGTACGCTGATCGCGGCCGGCTACGGACAAAGCGGGATCGGCATTCAAACCGATAATGCTGATATAACGATCAACGGCGGTACAGTGACTGCTTCAGGCGATAATGGCCTGTCTGCCAATGGAGGCAGCGTAGTTATCAACGATGGCATAGTCACCGCGATCGGCAGCAGCAATGATTTGGGAATCTCTGCTGATAGTATAGTGGTTGCAGATAAAATGGGCATCAATGCCGGTGACAGCAAAGAAACTGCCGTAGGTGTCGATAAGAAAACCTTTATAGAAAAACACCCTCAGCACTGGGTGCAGATATCAGAGGCTTATCCTCTCTGGGTACGCGGCCTACGATCCGAAAACCAATACCCTGAAGCTGAATGGCGCAGACATCAAGGCAGATAAGGATCATCAGCACGGCTACGCCGCGATATGCTGCGAGGATAAAGAAAACGAGCTGATCATCGATGCGGCAAAATCCGGTTCCGTGAAGGGTCCTGACTATGATGATCAGCATGAGGACGGCAGTTACGGCATCTTCTCGGAAGGGCCTCTGAGCGTCAGGGGCAAACTGAAAGCGAACGGCGGCGATGCGTATGACAGCTGCGGGATAGCTGCTCCTGCTCTGACCGTTGAAAAAAATGCCGAACTGACTGCCGGCGGCGATACCGGCGTCAGTACCGAGGGGGGCAAGATCGCGGTCAAAGGCAAGCTGACTTCCATCGGCAAAGAGACCGGCATCTTCATCTATGGCGGTGAGATCACGGTCGGCAGCGGCGCTGAAATGAACGTCACAGGCAATAAAGTGGCGGGCATCGGAAGTGCCGGAACCAGCACTGTAGTTATAAATAAGGGCGCAAAAGTGCTCGCTGTAGGCGGAGTCAACGGCGCGATCGATGCTGTCGTGAAAAACGCCATCAGAGGAACGGCATGGACGGATAAGTCGGGCGCCAAAGGCAGGACAAAGATAGAGATCGATACTGACGGAAAAGAGCTCGGCGAAAAGTATAAGAGAGTACAGTTCCCGGCTGCTGAGTACACCATAACATACGACCTGAACGGCGGGACTCTCGACGGAATGACAGGCACAGTGACATGGACCGTCGATGAGGGCGATGTCATCATTCTTCCTGCTCCGGTGAGAGAAGGATACACCTTCGACTACTGGGAAGGATCAAAGTACAATGCAGGCGACAAATATACCGTGACCGGAGACCATACGTTCACGGCTGTATGGAAGGCGGCAAACAACGGCGGCGGAAAGAAGGGCGGCACGAAGACCGGCGACGGGAACGCTCTCGGCGCATGGGTCGCGCTCCTGCTTGCGGCAGCTTCCGGAACGGCGGGAATGGTCTTTGCAAGAAAGAAAGAGGCCGGGAAATAGATCCGGACGGGAGCGATGAGACTGTTTCTTGCTGTAGTTCTGAATGAAGAAATGAAGGAAGCCCTCATGGACATGCAGGATGCCATGAGGGTTTACGGCGTGCGCGGCAGGGAGACTCCTCCTGACAACATGCACCTGACGCTGGCTTTCATAGGTGACTTTGACGATCCCGGACTTGTGAAGAGCGCTGTCGAAAGCGTGGAGATCCGGCCGTTTGAGATCCGGCTCAGGGGCATCGGGACCTTTGGGGATCTCTGGTGGGCAGGGCTCGATGACTGTCCGCCTCTCATGGCTGTCAGCAGAAGGCTGAGGCGCGCGCTGTCTGACGCGGGGGTGCCGTTCGACCGGAAGAAGTTCTCTCCGCACATAACGCTGATGAGGCGGGCTGAGGGCAGGCTCTCCGGAATGCAGGAGGATGAGATGGCTTCGCTCTTCGGAGCGTCCATGACTGTGGATCATATCTCGCTGATGCGCTCCGACCGAGGCAGACACGGAATGATATATACAGAGCTGTAGGCCATCCGCGGATATTCGGAAATCGCGGAAATCGCAGAAATTGCGGATGGACCGCGCTGTTGTATGCATGTTGTGCAAAGTACAGCGGGCTGCGGAAAGAGTCCTGCGAAGACAGATCCGCGCTGTTGTATACTAATTGCGCAAAGACTGAAAAGGGAATGCAGGAGGGATCGGGATGATACAGGTGAGACTTGCAGAGGTCGGAGATATAGAGGGCATCAGAGCTCTTATGAAGAAATATCACAGGGATACGATCTCCGACGAGGACCGTCCGGACGGATTCGTGACGACGGCGATCACGGACGGGCAGCTGACTGAACTGATCCAAAAGGAACGCGGCGTGATGATCATTGCCGAACCTTCCGATGAAGGGCCCGACAAAGGGTCTGGCGAAGGTCCTGACAGAGGATCTGGCAAAAGACCTGACAAAGTGCTCGGGTTCTGTTTTGCGGCTCCGTGGGAGTTCTGGACGGCATGGCCGCTTTTCAGGCACATGATCGGCATAATACCGGACTATGAATTCGAAGGAAAGAAGATCAGGATAGAGGAGACTTATCAGTACGGTCCGGTGTGCGTGGACAGATCGCTCCGCGGGACGGGAGCTTTTGAAGACCTGTTCTTCGCCAGCCTCGGGCAGTTCAGGGACAGATATCCTGTGATGCTGACCTTCGTCAATCAGATCAACAAAAGGTCTGAGAACGCTCATAACAATAAGGCGGGCATGGAGACTCTGGGGACTTTCGGGTTCGAAGGCAATCAGTATTTTCTGATGGGGATACGCACAGACGCGAAACGGCCCGGCAGCTTTTCCCGGCTCAGCAGCCCGGAATAGCAGCGGATGCAGATCATCCCCGAAGACGGCAGGGACCGGTTAGGATCGAAAAAGACATCGTGAGTTTCAGGGCTTCCAATGAAGACGGCCACTGCACGGTGGAATAAGACAGGCCTGAGGGCCTGCTTCTTTTATTGTCAATCTAAAAAATGGAGCGAAATGAGCGCCTGCCTCAAAAACGCACCATATACAGCAGGCCGGCAGTGCTCAAACTGGAGCGAAATTAGCGTCAGTCCCGAAAATGCACCAATTTCAGACTGAGCCAGGCGAGATAATTGGAGCGAAATGAGCGACTGCTTCGAAAATGCACCAATTCGGCACCGGGCTGTAACGAAAAACTGGAGCGAAATGTGCGTCTGCCTCAAAAATGCACCATATACGGCAGGCCGGCAAAGCTAAAACTGGAGCGAAATGAGCGCCGGCCTCGAAAATGCACCATATACGGCAGGCCGGCAAAGACTAAAATGGTGCGAAATGAGCACCAGCCTCGAAAATGCACCAATTCCAGGCTGATCTTAAAGGGGAAATGGGTATTCCCGTTCGCGCTCCTTTGCGCTCTCGGGGTCTGCCAGCCGATCGCGCCGCTCTGCAGCTGCCGCCCGGGCTATGTGAGGGGCCCGGCGACAGCGCTGGCGCTCCCGGGGCAGACTGATCAAAAGCCTTTAACAGGATGAAAACAGGACGATCACGGAATGATAACAGGATGAGCAGTGATGAGAGGTCTTTTTGAAGAAAATGCGAAAGGGACGGCTGCCATGTATGGTAAAATCATAGTGATCTGAAGGGAATGCGATCGGTCACAGATGAGGGGGCGCACAGAGATATGAAGGAAAAGAAGAGCAGGAAGAATAAAATATGGATATTCGCGGCGATAGCGGCGCTTGCGGTCATAGTCGGTCTGGCGATATGGGCCGGCGGGGCGAAAAAGACTTCCGCGATGACATATGAGCAGTTCAAGGCGCTGCCGCCGGAGAAGCAGGTCGAGGCCTTCGGCGATATGAGCGGAGAGGAGATCTACGCGCTGGTGGCAGAGAGCGATGAGAACTGGCCGGTGACGGATTACGATCTCATCACGCCTGAAAACGCCAAAGAGACCATAGTGCTCTATGACAACAACGGGGACCTGCACTTCAATCTCGCCTGGCCGTGCTACGGAGGCTTCGAGCCCGAAAGCATCGCATCGATGGGAGACCTGACGGGAAAGATCGATGTCAGCAGGGACGGAGGCGACGGCGGATACTCCATGTCATACGGAAAAAACGAGGACGGCACTTACCCGGACGACTCGCAGAGGAGCGTGCCCAAGTCGTCGGCCACTGTCCGCACCGGAGTGCTTGATGCGGATCAGTACAATAAAGTCGTGGATATCGTCACGAACGGAGAAGACAAGGAATCACGCAT
>CADBFL010000171.1 GCA_902793875.1 uncultured Eubacteriales bacterium
AAAGGCCATTTCAGCAAAAAAACGATCATACAGCTCAGCGGAGCGCTTGAAGCGGTCGAACTCCTCAGGGTACAGCTCGATGCCGCTCAGGAGAAGGTGGACGAAGGATGGGCCAGGCTCGATGAGCTCGAAAGACTGGCTCTCGAAAAGATCTACTCCGAAAGAGACAAATACCAGAGACAGATAGATCTCGGCTGGGCCACGTATTTTTCGGAGAAGAACAGATACGAAACGAAGCTCAATGAGGCTGTCGATCTGCTTGCGGTGAACCGCGAAAAGGCAGAGAAAAAACTCGCCGAGGCGAGAGCCGAGGTGGATAAGATCGCGCCGTGCGAATACATAGTCCTCGACCGCAAGGGCAACGCCGGCTATGTCGACATAAAGGCCAACCTCGATGCGGTGGCGGACATGGGAGTGATCTTCGGACTGCTCTTCACGATAATCACCGCCATAGTGTGCTTCTCCACACTGGTGATAATAATAGACGAGCAGAAGACCATGGTCGGAACATCCAAGGCCTTCGGCTTCCATAAGAGCGAGGTCCTGGGCAAGTACCTTGTGTTCGGCGTCACGTCTGCGATAGTCGGAAGCATACTCGCGGCTATCGGGGCGTTCGTGCTGTCCAACCTCGTGCAGATAAGGTATTCCGCCTCGGGCATGTACCCGATCGGAGTAGCGAAGAACGTGATCACGCCTGTGCCGACGGTTCTCTTCTCGCTCCTGATCATCGCTGTCACGATCGCGGCGACGGTCATCGCCTGCACCGACATACTGAGGAGCCCTGCGTCCATGCTCATGAAGGGCGCTGTGCTCAAAAAAGAAAAGCCGGAGAAAAAGCAAAAGCTGACTGTGTCCGATAAGGGCGGGTCGCTCTATTCGAAGCTCATAATCCGCAACATGATAGAGGACAAAGCGCGCGTGATAGTCACGATCGCCATCATAGCGTTCAGCTGCATGCTGATCGGCCTCGGCATTTCCATGAAGCTCGCCTACGACGGCATGATGAACAAACAGGTATCGGACGTCAACAGGTTCGACATCCGCATGGACATGAACGATGATGTCACCGCAGAGGATGAAGAGGCTCTGGTCGCTGACCTACGAGGCGACTATCTATGACTGGAACGGACGCCTTGACGGTGTCACGCTCATATGCGCGAATCCGGAGAGGATAAGCGAGTTCTACGGCATATGCGATCCTAAAACGGGCGAGGACATCCCTCTGCCTGATGACGGCATCCTCATACAGAAGCGCATGCATGAGAGCTACGGCATGAACATCGGCGACAAGCTGGTCGTACGCGACAAGGGACTCAAAAAGCACGAGGCTCCGATCAAGGGAACCTTTGTAAACTATGTGGGTAGGACGATCGTGTTCTCGCCTGCAGCCTACAAGTCGGTATTCGGCGATGTCAACAAGACCAACAGCTACTTCATCAAACTGAACGGCGCGGACACGAAGAAGGTCGAAGAGGAGCTTATCGCGGTGAGTGATAATATCTCGTTCACGACCAGCGATGAGTTCATGGTGAAATTCGACTCGGCGTCCAAGCTGTACAACATACTCGTATATATCACTACGGGCATAGCGATACTCATATCCTTCATGATACTGACCAACCTGGCCAATATCTACCTGACGCGCAAGAAGACCGAGCTCACGGTAATGAGGGTCAACGGATTCACTATCAGGGAGACCAAGGGATATCTGTCGAGGGAATCCATCATTACGACTGCTGCCGGACTTCTGCTCGGCGTGACAGTGGGAGCGATACTGACGCCTTTGCTCATAAAGGGGATGCAGCAGCCTGACCTCGAGTTCGTCAAATCCTTCCAGCCGATCGCGTGGGGCTCGGCTGTGGGTCTTGAGGCGCTGTTCTCTCTGATCATCAACACGCTGGTCTACAGGAAGGTGAAGGACCTCAATCTGAAAGACATCGCTTGATGTTCCGGGGCCGGGAAACATGGCAAAACAGACTGATACTGCAGAAAAAGACAAGGACCGGAGGCGGCGCGAAAGATTTTACAGATTCGTTGCACCGCCTCTTGGCGTATGGCTCAGCGCCAGGCTCGGGTTCACCCGGGACAAAAGCTTTGAGCCTGATGACATAGACGGGCCGCTGATCGTGTGCATCAATCACGCATGCGCCTACGACCCTCTTTTCGTGAGCGCCGCGTTCAAACACAGGGTGCTCACCTTCATAGCGAGCGAGCATATGGTAAGAGACCCGAAATGGGGAGACTTTTTCGACAAATACCTTTCACTGATCCCTCACCGGAAAGGGAAGCATGCGAACCGCACCGCGCTTGCAGCGATAAAGAGAGTGCGAAGGGGCGAATCGGTGTTCCTTGCGCCCGAGGGAGAGCAGACCTGGGACGGGCTGCCCATGCCGGTAAGGCCTGCCACTGCGGGGCTCATAAGAAGCTGCAAAGCGACGCTTGTCACCTACATGATAGAAGGAGGCTACCTCGCTCAGCCGAGGTGGGCATACAGCGCCAGAAAGGGCAGGGTCTGCGGCCATCCGGTCAATGTATACAGCCCTGAGACCCTGGAGAGAATGAGCGATGAAGAGATAGAAAAAGCGATCTCGGATGATCTCGCCTTCGATGTCTGGGAGTGGCAGAAGTCTCAGCCCGGCGGGCCGCTCAGATACAGGTGCATCAAAGGCGGCAGCGCAGAGGGCCTGGAAAGGGCGGTGTGCAGCTGTCCCGAGTGCAGGCGCATCGGCGGCCTGAAGACATCGGGCGACAGGATAAGCTGCAGCTGCGGATTCAGCATGAGACTTGAAGAGACCGGCTTTTTTGAGCAGCCGGGACCGTTTGAGACGGTCGCGGACTGGGAAAAAGAGGACGAAAAGAATCTCGCCGCTCTGATCGGGACCGCAAAGACTGAAGCGGGACCGGCTTCCGGAAACGAAGATGGACCTGCGGGGGGAGACTCATTTGAACTGTTCGGAGATGATGACGTCATCCTCTCAAAGATAGAAAAAGAACACAGCAGCAGGGAAGAAGCGCGCGGCAGGCTGAGCCTCAGATATGAAGGAGGGGACTTCTGCCTTACGATCGGCGGTTTCAGATTCGGATTCGAGGAAATCGAAGAGATGATGATGGTGCTGGCGGGGAGAGTGCTCTTCAGTACTGAAGGCGGCTATTACGAGCTCTTCTCAAAGACAGCCAACATGAGAAAATATGTAATGGCCCGCGAAACAGCGATGTCGGCGGAGCTCATCGAAAAACAGTAACAAAAGAGGAGAGACGAATTGGATTATTCTGCAGCTAATCATCAATTGTGGAACGGCATCATACAGATCGGCTATCTGGCCATAGTCATACTGATCGCATATGCGCTCAGACAGACCATCCGTCCCGTGCGCAGGAGCATGATACCCGTCGCTGTGCTGGGAGGCTTCATATTGCTCTTCGCCAAGGAGATCGGGATAGTGACGCTCGACGAGAACCTTCTGTCGGCGCTGACATACCACGGCATCGCGCTCGGCTTCATCGCGATGAGCCTGCGCACGCCGCCGAAAAGAGAGGCAGGCGATGAGGGCAAGGTCGGATTCCGCTCGGGCGCGGTCATAGTCAGCACCTACATGGTGCAGGGCGTGACGGGACTCATCATCACGATCGGACTTGCGATGACCTTCATGCCGGACATGTTCAGAGCGGCGGGACTGCTGCTGCCGATGGGCTTCGGCCAGGGCCCGGGACAGGCCAACAACATCGGAGCCAGCTATGAGGCTCTGGGGTTCAAAGGCGGCCACAGCTTCGGCCTTTCGATCGCGGCAGCGGGGTACCTGGTGGCCTGCGTGATCGGCGTCATCATACTGAACGTCCTGCGCAGCCGGGGAGTGATCACGGCGGCCGACGATGACAGGAAGTTCGCCGCTCCGAGGCAGGACTACATCGAGGGCGAAGAGGAAGAGCCCGTGTCCGAGTCCGTCGACAAGCTGAGCGTGCAGCTCGCGATGATAGTGATAGTGTATCTCTTCACGTACGCTGTGACGGCGGGCATCACCGGAGGGATCGCGAAGGTAAGCGCAGGACTTGCGGGCACGGTCAACACCCTTCTCTGGGGCTTCAACTTCATCATCGGCTCGGCTCTCGCGATACTCCTCAGGGTAATACTCGAGAAGCTCAAGGCAAGAGGCGTGATAAAGCGCCGCTTTCAGGAAAACTACCTGCTGAACCGCCTTTCGGGCGCGTTCTTCGACATAATGATCGTCGCCGGCATCGCCTGCATCGATATAGAGGACATCCGGGGGCTTATCGTGCCGTTCCTGCTGCTCGTCATCGCAGGGACCGTCGTGACATGGCTGCATCTGCGCTGGGTGTGCAAAGCGGTCTACAGCGATTACTATTACGAGGGGCTGATCTCCATGTACGGCATGCTCACCGGAACGATTAGCTCGGGAGTGCTGCTCCTCAGGGAGATCGACCCTGAACTGTCTACTCCGGCGGCAAACAATCTCATCGTGGGATCGAGCTTCGGGATCCTTCTCGGAGCGCCGGTACTGATACTCGTCGGGCTGGCGACGAAGAGCGATGCGATGTGCTTCCTGACGCTGATCCTCGCGATCGCATATCTGGTGATACTGGATATCATAATCTTCAGGGTCGGCCGCCGCGCCGCAAAAAAAGATGCGTAAAAGCCTTGCAATAGGGCGGTTTAAGTGATAGACTAACCTAGCTGTCGTCTGACAGCCGAAACGTTTCATAATATTTCAGTAGAAAGAGGTACCAACATGAAGGAAGGAATCCATCCTGAGTATAAGGAATGTAAAGTTACTTGCGCATGTGGGAATACATTCACGACTCTCTCCACAAAGGACGAGATGAGAGTAGACATCTGCAGTGAGTGCCACCCGTTCTTTACAGGCCAGCAGAAGTTTGCTAACAGAGGCGGCCGCGTAGAGAAGTTCAAGAACAAATACGGCCTTTAGATCTGACAGGAATATTACCGCCTTTCGGGCGACGCGTCGACAAGACGATAGCGGAAAACATGATATAAAAGGAGACTGCTCTATGGATCATGAGACAGCAAAGAGGTTAGCGGAAGAACGAGAGGAGTCTTTTTCAAATAATGAACCAAGGAAGAAACAAGAAAAAGTAATGAAAATCAAAAGGAGGCTTTCAATGGTATATACAATATCAGATATAATTGTAATGGGAGGCTATAAAGATACAGATGCGCAGAGAATAATTGCTTGTTTATACGAATCAGATAAATATAAAAACAAAATCAAAAATCATATGATTAAAGGAATCATTGTTGATGCCAATATGGATGAATTGTTAGTTGACCTTAAACCTCTTTTCGATGAAAAGCTAAGGGAAGAAAACGAAGAGGAGGAGCAAAAGGCTATAATAAAGGCACAGCAAGAAGCGGCAAGTAAGCAGAGAAAAGACGATAAGCTGGCTACTAATGAAAAGCTTGCTCAAACTAATTGGAGCAAGTTGCAAGAGATACCAAAGGGATCACAATACTATGAATATAAAACGTTGTTGGTGAAAGATAGCGATGTTATAGGTGCTATAGATGCAGAAAGAATAGAATTGCTACTAAATAGCTATGCTTTAGATGGATGGCACTTAAAAGCTGCCTTAACAAATGAGGTTGGACATAATGTAGCACTTGCTGCACCAATTGGTGCAAATGCTACAATTAACACTACTGTGCTAATCTTAGAAAGGCTAGTTACAAAGGAGTAAAGCGAAAAGTCGCGATCTCAGAAATGAGACTCGCGCCTTTTATTCGCTCCTTTTAAGTTACTCTTAAGTATTTTGGCGATTTGTTTGCCTGACATTCCTATTGGCATTGCTTTGTCCTTTTTTTGAAGTGCACTTTTCAATTTGGATTATAGCACTGAGGGTTCTCAGTTGTGGGGAATCCTCGGTGTATATTTTAAATATAAAGCGAAAAATTTAGCATATGATATAATCAAAACAATATTTATGCTTTGTTGTGAAATGAGGTATGCCGTATGAGAAAGAGAATAACATTACTTATTATAGTTACAACAATGTTTCTGATTATCAATTGTGGGTTGATTTCAGCTTTTGCTGAGGATGCTGAAAAAAATGACTCCTCAGTGGTTACTTCGGAACAAGTAGAAAACATTAAAGCAAACGGAAACACATATAATAGTATTATTATTACTTGGGATAAGGTTGATGGTGCTATTGGATACAAAATTAAAAGATATAATGCATGTGATATTCAAGAGGAAGATTCATTAGACCAGGTTTTTTATTGGGAATATGAAAATGGACTAAATGGTCAAATGAAAGGAATTAGTAGGCCAGTAATAACTATCATGGATGTTGAGGGGGGAGATGCGACGTCTTTTATTGATGATTCAATAGGTGATCTTTATTACTATTCGCATTATGTTTTTTATTACAAAGTTGCACCTGTGTTTGAAGTGCATTCTGCGCCGACCAGCGGTCGGTGATGCGTTTGCCAGCGGCCGCCCGGCGTTACTGAACGGCCGCCAACACTTACAATAACTTTTACGTATTTTT
>CADBFL010000172.1 GCA_902793875.1 uncultured Eubacteriales bacterium
ATGGAGACCGGCAGAGTGTCGAAGGTAAAGGTGCTCAAGATAACCAGCATAGACGAGACCGAGAATTACACCTGGGCGCAGTCGACGGTAGATCCGGACTTCTACTACGAGGTCGGCAAGTGGCTTGAGCCTGCGAACGGCTTCCAGGAAGACAGATGGAAGGACAGCTCACCCGGCATCCATTTCTTTCTCGACCGCCAGCAATGCATCGACTATCAGTCGAAATAACAGCGGTACGATCAGCAGCATATGCTGCCGGTCTTCGCATCCCGTCGGGAACGGAGGCGTCATGTTCTAAAAAGGAACATGACGCTTTTTTCACGAGCCGTTCATTGAACGGCATCAGACAGAGTGATAAAATATCTGCGGTCAATTATTACTCTTCTATATATAAATAGAAGACATGATTGCGTAAGGGCATTAATCAATGTTTTAGGAGGGAATGATTTATGAAAGTGATCATGTCCGGTAACGAAGCGACAGCCCGCGGAGCCTGGGAGGGCGGCGCGAGGTTCGCATCGGCATATCCGGGAACACCAAGCACCGAGATCCTCGAGAACATGCCTCAGTACGGAGAAGACGTATACTCCGAGTGGGCGCCTAACGAAAAGGTGGCCACAGAGGCGGCGATCGGTGCTTCGATCGCAGGCGTAAGATCCTTCTGTGCGATGAAGCACGTAGGAATGAACGTAGCGGCAGACCCTATTTTCACGTTTGCTTACACAGGCGTCACAGGCGGCTTTGTTATGGTAGTCGCCGACGACCCGGGTCAGCACAGCTCGCAGAACGAGCAGGACAACAGAAACACCGCCAAGTCGGCAAGGCTTCTGATGCTTGAGCCGTCAGACTCGCAGGAGTCGAAGGACTTCATGAAGAAGGCTTTCGCTCTTTCCGAGAGGTTCGACATGCCGGTTCTCTTTCATGTTACGACCAGAACGTGCCACTCCAAGGGCATCGTAGAGCTGGGCGACAGAGAAGAAGCTGCAGTGCCTGATTACGAGCCTAAGATCAAAAAGTACGTAACAGCGCCGGCCAATGCAAAGGTGCTCAGAGCTACACTCGAAGAGAGAGTGGCAGCGGCAAGGGAATTCGCAAACGACTGCGAGTTCAACAGAGTCGAAATGCATGACACAAAGATCGGCGTCATCACATCCGGCGTTTCTTATCAGTATGCAAGAGAGACATTCGGAGACAACGCTTCGTATCTCAAGCTGGGACTCACATTCCCGATGCCGGACGAGCTGATCAAAGACTTCTGCTCAAAAGTGGACAAGGTCTACATCGTAGAAGAAATGGATCCGTACATCGAAGAGCATGTAAAGACGCTCGGCATCGAGTGCACGGGCAAGGATGTCATTCCTAAGTACGATGAGCTCAATACGGACATCGTAAGAAAGGCGTTCCTCGGCGTGGAGCCTGAGACATACAAGTCGGACATGCAGACAGTCGTCAGACCACCTGCGCTCTGCGCGGGCTGCCCTCACAGAGGACTCTTCTACGCTCTGTCGAAGAGAAAAGGCCTCATGATCACGGGAGACATCGGATGCTACACGCTCGGAATGGCTCCTCCGCTGAATGCCGTTCATACCACGATCTGCATGGGCGCGTCGCTCTCGCAGGGCCACGGCGCAAGCATCGCTCTCAAGGACGCCGGCAAGGACACAAAGGTCGCCAGCGTCATCGGAGACTCGACATTCTTCCACACAGGCGTCAACTCGCTGATGGATGCCGTATACAACAGCGGCCATAACCTGTCGATCATACTCGACAACCGCATCACGGGAATGACAGGCCACCAGCAGAACCCGGGCACGGGCTACACACTGATGGGCAAGGAAGCTCCTGAAGTGGATATCCCTGCGCTCTGCAAGGCTATCGGAGTCAAGGAAGAGAACATCATCACCGTTAATCCTAACCACCTCGACGAGGTCAATGCGGCGCTCGACAAGCTGCTGCCTAAGGACGAGCCTACAGTGCTCATCACGAGATGGCCGTGCGTGCTCAAGAAGTTCAGCCAGCAGGATCTCGACGAGTTCCCGACGCTGCACAAGACGCAGTGCAGGATCGATCAGGACAAGTGCAAGAACTGCAAGATGTGCGTAAAGACCGGATGCCCGGCGCTGATCTCCACAAAGGAGAAGGTAGTCGTGGACTACACAAGCTGCAACGGATGCACAGTCTGCAAGCAGGTCTGCCCATTCGGAGCTATTGAGGAGGTGACAAGGTAATGAGTGAAGTAAAGAATATCCTCCTGGTAGGAGTAGGCGGACAGGGAACCATCCTGGCCAGCAAGATCCTCACGTCCGGACTCATGAAGGCCGGCTACGATGTAAAGATGAGTGAGATCCACGGAATGTCCCAGAGGGGCGGATCCGTATCCACGCAGGTAAGATTCGGCGACAAGGTATACAGCCCTATCGTCGGAAGAGGATCGGCGGACGTTATCGTAGCGTTCGAAGAGATGGAAGCTCTCAGATGGCTCGACCACCTGAAGATCGGCGGCACCATGGTCATAAATGACTTCAGGATCCAGCCGGTGCCGGTCAATCTGGGAAATGCCGAATATCCTGAAGGCATCATAGAGCACCTCAAGAGCATATGCGATGTGAAGGCGTTCAAAGCCGCCGAAGTAGCTACGACGCTCGGCAACCCTAAGGCCATGAACATCGTTCTGCTCGGCGCGCTCATCAAAGCTATGGGCGGTCTCGACGACATCGACTGGGATGCAGAGATCGAAGCCAACGTTAAGCCTAAGTTCGTCGAACTCAACAAGAAGGCGTTCCGCGCAGGATACGACCTGTAGACGGCATCGTGACAACAGCGGCCCGCTCGCATGAGCGGGCTTTTTCTTCCCTTGAATCCGGCCGGTCAGCGTGGTAGTATAATGCGGTAGTCAAGGAGGACAAGATGAGAACACTGATGATGCTCGCGAGCGTCGCGATGATAGGCTCGGGCATATTCTGCATAGCAAACGGCACGGCTGCATTCCTGACAGTCGCTTTCATCATAGGGCTGGTGTTTCTGGTACTCGGAGCGATCGAGCTCCTCGTCAGCAGAAGAGCGGACTTCGATGCGACCGAGCTTGGGGTCAGCATCACCAAGGACGGAGTCATCATGATGCTGCTGGGAGTCGCTGTCATCACCGGACAGATCACCGACGACCTGTCGGCGCAGACCATGTTCGCGGTGCTCCTCATGATCGAAGGCGTGCTGTCGTTCAGGGAGGACTCGCTTGACATCATGAGCACATCGAGAGAACAGAGGGCCGGGATAGGGCTGAACCTGCTCATGATGCTGCTGGGTATCTACATGTTCTTCAATACTATCGTATTCCATATACCGGTCACGCTTCTGATCGGAATATGCATGATAGTTCTCGGCCTCAGGAGATTCGGAATGTCCTTCCGCATCGAATACATCAGGCCGGGCTTCGTCACAGGAAACGCAGAGAGGCTGAGAGAGGCTGAAGAGGACGAAAAGCGCGCTCTCGCAAAGGCCAAAGAGGGCATACGCGAGCAGAAGAACGCGCAGAGGCGCATCAACAAGATCAAGGATGACATAGCGGCCGAACAGGATGTGCTGATGAGCGCTGCTGTGACCAGACAGGAGAGAGCAGCCGAACGGGAGATGGAAGAGTAGTCTGTTCCGCACAATACAATAAGGAAACACGCCGGGCGGGAGCCCGGTTTTTCTTCGCAGACAGCGCTGCAGAGCATGAAGGAAAACGGTTGACAAAAAGCACCGAAATCAGTACAAAACTTTTTCGAAAAAGTTCAAAAAAAGTGTTGACAGAGGGGTATAGTTTGCATAAAATAATGGAGCTGTCGCTGAAAAGCGCAGCGGAACCTTGAAAACTTCATAGTGCAGAACAGGTCTTGAAATTTGAGGGGCTTTAGCC
>CADBFL010000173.1:0-3755 GCA_902793875.1 uncultured Eubacteriales bacterium
TTCACGGTCGTCAGAAACGACAGGCCCGATCTGGGCATTTCGCGCAGCATGAAGCTCGGCATCGAAGCAGCCGGCGATGCGGACGCATACATGTTCTGCGTCTGCGATCAGCCGGGTCTCAGGGCGTCGACTCTTGAGAGCCTCATAGAAGCATACAAAAAAGGGACCGCCGGCATCGTTTCCCTCGCGTGGCAGGGAAAGATGTGCAATCCCAAGATATTCTCATCAAAGTACCGTTCAGAACTGATGAAGCTTTCAGGCGACACCGGAGGCAGGCAGATAATATCATCCCATCAGAGCGATCTGCTGCTCGTCGAAGCTCAGAGCGAGGACGAGGTCAGAGACATCGACCGCATGCCGGAATAAGGTCAGACGGTCTCGAGCAGGACTTCTACGGCTCCTCCGCATATCATGCCTTCGTCGGCGACTTCTTTGCCGCTCATGTCGACATGTATCATCACGGGCTTTTCCGGCCCTTTTTTTCTTTCTTCTAGCATCTTCACAGCGCGGCCGATGACCAGTGCTTCTGCCAGTCCTCCGCCGATCGTGCCTGTGATGCTCCCGTCTCCGGATATGAGCATCCTCGTGCCCGGGGCTCTCGGAGACGAACCCTTCTTGGACACTATGGTCGCGAGCGCGGCAGTTCCCCTTTCGCCGGACATCAGCGCCTCCATTACAGAAGCAGATATGCCCTCGCTCTTTCTGACTTTGTTTTTTACCTCTATGATCTCGGCCAGTATGGCGACCGCGATCTCTTCAGGCGTCTCGGCGCCGATGTCGAGTCCTACCGGCATGTGCACCGAATCGATGCACCATCCCGACCTTGCGGCGGCTGCCTATCATGCCTACATATGCGCGCGGTTTTTTCACTATGCTGAGCAGACACTCGGAATCCGAAAGGTGGCCCCTTGTCACGATGAGGAAGAATGTGTCCGGATCGCCCGGGATGGCAGAAAGCGCCGCTTCGAATCCGCTGCAGATACCTTCATCGGCGCCATGATCAAGCGCGTTCCGTATGAACTGCTCACGGTCATCGATCGCTGTCACATGAAAGCCCAGCATCTTCGCTATATCGATCACCGGCATGGAGACATGGCCGGCGCCGCATATGACGAGCTTCTTTTCACTGCCGAGGAGCTCCGCGAAGACCCTCTCTCCCTCTATATCTGCAAGGCTGCCGTCCTCTGCTGCGATCGCATCATCTGAGTGCAGGCTGAAGAAGCCGTCAGAACGGCTCATCCACACGGGCTCTCCCGCGGATGTTATCATCCTCTCGCCGACATGCTCCCCGTTGCATACTGTGAACATGCGGTTCTCAAGGTTTATATTCAGTTCGCTTACAGCTTCGTAGAATTCCATTTTGTCCCGTCCCGTGTTTCACTTTAGCAAAAGTATATCCTCTTCGTTCAGTCTTAGCCAGTCCGGAAGCCCCCTCTTGTCGATCTCCTTCTGCTCCTCATTCTGCACGAACCAGCTGATGATGCTGTCATCCGCATGAACGCTGTCTGACTCTATGTTCTCAGGCCTGAAATAGTAATTCTTCTCGAACGGCAGCTCGTCCTCTCTGACAGGGATGAACCTGATGCAGTTATCCTGCCTTTCTCCCCATACGGGAACGAATCTGTGGGCTCTGTAGCCGGCGTGAGTGATCCCGTCTGGTATGTATTTTGTCATTTTTACTTCCAGACCCCAGTCGCTGAGCCTCAGCGTTTTGTCTCCGGTCTTTTCGGCCCGGGTGAAGTTCTTGCAGCCCGTCAGCCGGGCCGCTTCGATGCTTTCCGGATCCCTGAAGACATCGGCGGTCGCTCCGTGCCTGATAACTCTTCCCGCCTGAAGCACAAAGAGCTCTTCGCTGAACCTGTACAGCTCGTCCCTGCTGTGAGACACCATCAGCACCTGTCCGGGGAAGTCTTTCAGCATCTCCGTCATCTCGAGCTGCATCCTGTCTCTAAGATACGCGTCAAGAGCGGAGAAAGGCTCATCGAGGAGTATCAGTTCGGGTTCAGTCACCATGATGCGCGCCAGAGCCGCCCTCTGCTGCTGGCCCCCTGAGAGTTCTCCCGGAAGTCTGTTTTCGAGTCCTTCCATCCTGAAGCGTTTCAGCATCTCCATGGCTTTTGCGCGTTTCTCTTCCGTTGGCTTTCCCAGCCCGGCCATCACATTCTTCAGAACACTCATCGTCGGAAAGAGCGCATAGTTCTGGAACATGTATCCGACGTTCCTCTTCTGAGGCTTCAGGTTCGTCTTTGTCTGTGAATCATAGAGTACCCTGCCGTTCACTTCGATGCGGCCGCTGCTGATATCCTCTACGCCGGCAATGCTTCTGAGCGTCATGCTTTTGCCGCTGCCGGACTCTCCGAGGATCCCTATCCTGTCTGCGTCGCTTGCTATCTCTATATCCAGGCTGAAGTCCGCTGTTTTTTTCCGTATGTCCGCGTTCAGCCTCATTCTACCACTTCCTCACATTCTTCATCTGCTTCCCGGTGATCAGGTTGATCAGAAAGATCGCAATGAAAGCGATGACCATGACTACGATGACCCAGAATCCCGCGGTCACATAATCGCCGTCCTGTATCACCATGGCTATCCTCTGTGACAGCGTCCCTGTTTTGCCCGGTATATTGCCCGCGAGCATGGATGTGGCACCATACTCGCCCATCGCGCGGGCGAATGTCAGGATGGTCCCGCTCGCGATCCCCGGCCCCGCGGTCGGCACGACCACGCGCCAGAATATCGAGGTCTCGGACATTCCGAGAGTCCTGCCGGCAAAAACGAGGTCGGCGTCGATCTGCTCGAAGGCCGCCCTGGCATTTCTGTACATCAGCGGGAACGCGATGACGGTCGCCGCGAGTATGCAGCCGAGCCAGGTATGCACCACCTGCAGGTTGAACGTGTCGTCAAGGAACATCCCCAGCGGCCTCCTCCGGCTGAAGATCAGAAGCAGAAAGAAGCCGGCGACTGTAGGCGGCAGCACCATCGGGAGGGTGAGTATGCCGTCGAGCACCGACTTCATCCTGTAGTCTTTTTTTATGACTTTCCTGGCAGCCCAAAGACCGAGAAAGAACGATATCACGGTCGCCACTATCCCGGTCTTGAGGGAGATCCACAGTGGACTCCAGTCCAGGCTTTTTGCAAGTTCGGTCACGCTTTCCAATTGATCCCTACTCTACGTTCGTGTCGAATCCGTACTTCTGATACAGCGCCTTTGCTTCATCGTTCGTGATGAAAGCGATGAAATCGGCGGCTGCCGCCGTTTCGGCTTCCGACGCATCCTTGTTGACGATGCCGGCCACAGGATAGATGATGTCGCCTGTCACCTCATACGGCACGGTCTCGATTATCTTTACGCTGTTTTCATGTCCGACTGTATCCGAAACGTAGGTCGTTCCGACCTCGCAGGACCCTTCCTCAACAGCGGTAAGCACCTTGCTCACATTGCCCTGCTCGCTGATCTCGACGCCGCCGAGCTGTTCGGACACTTCCGCAGTCGTGATGGCCGCCGGGTCATCGGCAGGCTGCAGGAGTCCGAGGTTGATCAGTGCTACTCTCGTATATTTGCCTACCGGCACGCTGCCGTCGGCAAGCGCTATGCTTGAAGCATTGCCTATGGTCGAAAGTCCCTCGACCTTTGTAGCCTGATTGATAGGGCAGATGACCGCAAGCTGGTTGTTCACGACATTTATTCTGGTTCCATCGACTACCAGACCTTTATCTTCGAGCTCGTCCATCTGTTTCTGTGCGGCGCTGAAGAACAC
>CADBFL010000173.1:3771-7632 GCA_902793875.1 uncultured Eubacteriales bacterium
TTGGCTTCTTCGAACGACTTCTCGAACTCTGACATCACATTACCGAGCGATGCGGCCGCGAACACGTTGACAGTGACAGTCTCTGCAGTATTTGCCGCGCCGTCACTCTCCGTGCCGCTGCTTTTTCCGCATGCCGCCAGAGAGAATACCATCGCCAGAGCGAGTCCGATAATAAGCATCTTCTTTTTCATGATCCGGCTCCTTTCGTCTGCACGCGTCCCTTCCCTTTATCTACTTTCCGAACCCGCAGTTCGGGTAAGTGCATACATCGCAGCTGAGGCAGAGGCCGCCCTCTCCCATCCTGTCTATGGTCTCCTTATCTATGATCTCGCCCGTCATGATCCTCGGCAGCACCAGATCGAAGATCGTCCTCTTCGAGTACATCACGCAGCCGGGAAGCCCCATGACAGGTATCTTACTGTCGCCGTAATACGCGAGCATGAACATAGCTCCCGGCAGCACAGGCGCTCCGTATGTGACAGCGCCGCCGCAGACGTTCCTGATCGCAAGAGGCGTCCTGTCGTCCGGGTCGACACTCATGCCTCCCGTGCATACTATGAGTTCGCATCCGTCCTCGAGCTGCTGCCTGATATGTTTTTCGATGTTCTCACTCTTATCGTCGCTTACGGACTGATTTATGATCTCGGCTCCGTATTCTTCGAGTTTCCCCCTGACCACAGGAGTAAATTCGTCTTTGATGCGGCCGTAGAACACCTCGTTGCCGGTAGTGACTATGCCCGCTTTCAGGTGTATGTACGGTTCGACCCTCATGATCGGTTCATCGCCGGCAGCGGACCTGACCTTCTCCATCTTTTCCTTCTCGATCACGAGCGGGATTATGCGGGTCCCGGCGAGCTTATCGCCCTTTCTGACCGGAAAGTCCCCGTGGCGAGTGGCTATCATCATCTGTCCGAATGAATTGACAGCGTAAAGCTTTTCCCTGTCTATCCGGAGCACCCCGTCGCATTCAGCAGAGAGCTCTATCTTGCCCTCCTTTACCTGCCCGCGGCTCATGTTCGCACCTTTACAGATAGCGCAGAGCACCTCTGCCGCTTCGTTCTCGTGCATCATGTTTTCATCGTTTTCCCAGACATAGACGTGGTCCTTGCCCAGCGAAAGCAATACGGGTATGTCCTCTTCTGTGATGATGTGTCCTTTTCTGAATCTTGCGTCTTTCGTGACGCCCCTGATTATCTGAGTGATGTCGTGGCAAATGACCTGTCCGACGGCATCCTCCGTCTTTATCAGTTTCATTGTTCTGTATCCTCGTATATGATTTAGTGCTAAAACGGTCAATACTTAAAACCGTTGTATTATTATAGCGCGAAAAACCTCGCCGAAACAATCAAAAACACCCCATTTCAGGGATGTTTTTTGATTCTAACGCTAAAACGATTTTAGTTTTACTCCGTTGTCAGAGCTGCGCATATCAGCGGAACGGCCGTTTTCAGGTAGTCATCATCCACGCGGAACGCCGGATCGTGCCACGGGGCGTTCTCTTTGCCCGGCGTGCCGCTACCGGCCCAGTAGAAGAATGCCGGGATCTCTTTGCCGTATACCGCGAAGTCTTCTGACGCAAGGCTCGGGTCGCTGTCTGTGATGTGATCCTTCCCCGCCGCGGCTTCAGCAGCCTTAACAGCGATATCGCACAGTTCTTCGGGATTGTCCACCGCAGGCACCATGCGGGTGATCTTTATCTCGCAGCGGCACTCATACGCCGCCGCAGTGCTCTCGGCGAGTCTGGCAAGTCTCTCTTCCATGCGAAGATGGGTGTCATGGTCGAAAGACCTGATATAGCCCGTGATAAAAGCATCTGACGGTACTGCGATATCGGGATCCCCCGCCTTTACGCTGTTGACCGTGCATATGACCGGTCTGAACGGGTCGGTGTTCCTGCTGACGATGGTCTGTATGCTGCTTATGAGAGATGCTGCCGCGACTACAGGGTCGACGCACTTATGAGGCAGCGAACCGTGTCCCGGCACGCCTTTGATGCTGATCCTGAAGACGCTCTTTTCTGACATCAGCGGGCCTTTATGCACCACTATGTCGCCGCACGGCACCTCCG
This sequence comes from uncultured Eubacteriales bacterium, assembly GCA_902793875.1. Classification (GTDB taxonomy): domain Bacteria; phylum Bacillota; class Clostridia; order Peptostreptococcales; family Anaerovoracaceae; genus Crickella. Next base: position 5,840 of record CADBFL010000173.1, read on the forward strand.
GTCTGTTGTGTATGCCGAAGATGCGGACCGGCCTCTGCGGCGCCTTTTCGAGCAGGCCGTGTTCGAGCATGGCCTTAGCGCCCCTCGTGCCCTCCTCCGCCGGCTGGAACACGAAGAGCACGTTGTACGGCAGCCTGCGGCCGGCTCCATCGTTCAGCGCGCAGAGATAATGCATCGCGCCAAGCAATGACGCGGCATGCGCATCGTGACCGCAGAGATGCAGCGGGCCCTTCTCAGTCGGGACCGCGTCGATGTCCGCCCTGAAGGCCACTGTCTCTTCGCGTCCGGCATCGAGCCAGTACACCGCGCCGGTCTCCATGCCCAGATCGATCTCCCTTACAGGATAGTCTCTGCAGACCTTCTTTATATACGCAGTCGTCTCATGTTCTTCGAATGCCCTTTCAGGCATCTCGTGAAGGACCTTGCGGCATTTCTCCGCAAGGTCCGTTGCTTCTTTCATCTGTTCTTCGTTATACATCTTACTTTATGAATCCGGATCCTTTGTCCGATACTCTGTACAGTCCTCTAGGCGTGATGCGCAGCTCAGGTATTACCGTGAGCGCCATGAACGACAGCGTTATGAACGGGTCGAAGTCCTTAGACACGCCCATTTCGTATGCCTTTTCCTTCATGACCCTGAGCTTTTCATTTACCTCTTCGAAGTGGACATCGGTCATGAGTCCCATGATAGGCAGAGGCAGAGTCTCGAAGACCTCGCCGTTCTCTACCACGGTATATCCTCCCTGCACGCGGGCGATCTCGTTTACCGCGATGGCGATGTCCCTGTCGTTGTCGCCTATGACTATTATGTTATGCGAGTCGTGCGATACCGAAGAAGCGACGGCGCCGTTCCTTATGCCGTAGCCCTTTGTGACTGCCACGCCGATCTTTCCGCTGTTCTGGTGCCTTTCGACTGCGGCGATCTTGAGATATCCGTCGTGAGGCGTGAAATTCAGCGTCTTCGGGAAGCGCTCGGTCAGATCCTTTGTGACGATCTGCTTGGGTTCCATGCCGATGACATGGGTAGTTCCCGATCTTATCGGCAGGACGAAATCGTCCGGCGTCACTCTGTCAATATGGACGGTCTTCTTCAGGTTCGGCGGGCACTTCCTGACCTTTACAGGAGCATTCCTGTCGATGCGCCTGCCCTTGAAGTACACGTCGAGCACATTGAAGTCCTTCATGTTGTCGAAGATGACGAAGTCCGCCTGATATCCCGGAGCTATGGCGCCCATGTGCTTGAGGCCGTAGCATTTCGCGGTGTTGATCGTAGCCATCTTGATGGCCTTGAACGGATCGAGTCCGAGCTGCACGGCTCTCCTGACATTGTAGACGATGTGCCCTTCTCTCAGTATGTCCTCGATGTGCTTGTCGTCAGTGCAGAAGCTGAAGTGCTCGGTGTCTATGCCCGTCCTGACGATGCCGCTTATGATATCGTCCACGTTGTGGGCCGCGGAGCCCTCTCTCACGTGCACGTGAATTCCCCTTCTGGCCTCCTCGAGAGCATACTCGAAGGATGACGCCTCGTGGTCGGTATCGACGCCTGCAAGCTTGTATGCCGAGAGCATCCTGTTAGGAAGATACGGCGCATGCCCGTCTATCGTCTGGTGCTCGAAGAGCGCGAACTTCGCGAACATCCTCGGGTCTCCGCTTATGACAGCGTCGTCGTCCATCACCTCGCCGAGGCCGAGTATGCGCTCGTTGCCCACGAACGGATACATGTCGTTTGCCGCGAACATGCAGCCGTTGTCATCGATATTGGTAGCCGGCACGCATGAAGGCATCATGACGAA
>CADBFL010000174.1 GCA_902793875.1 uncultured Eubacteriales bacterium
TACGTATGCGCCGACAGGTTCTGCTTCGGATCGCTCCCGGGCAGAGTGCCGATCGAAATCGACAGGGAATCCGAAGAGAGCATACTCCGCCAGATATGCCGGCACTACGTATACTGGGGCCAGTGCCCTCGCACAATGAACATGGAGAAGGTCTACGGCCGCAAGAAATACGTCGCGGATCTCGCGAAGGAGTACAGGGCGGACGGCATCATCTACGAGCAGGTCAAGTTCTGCGACCCGTGGGCCTATGAGCGCATGCTCGGCTCGCACATGCTGAGAGAAGACTACGGATTCCCGGTGCTCTCAGTCGACAGACCGTACAATATCAGCTCCGGCGCAGGCCAGATGCGCACCCGCGTGCAGGCCTTCATCGAGAGCATAGAGATAAAGAAGCTCCAGGGAGGTGAGATGTAATGGCATTCAAGCAGGTCAAAAAGATCACGAACCCTAAGAGAAAGAAGGGCGAACAGACCCTGGGACAGCTCTATCCGACGAACGGCAAGTCCAAGGTCTTCAGGCGCCGCGAGTGGAGGGGCGTGAAGGATACGCTCTACGATTACTCGAGATGGCTGTATATCATGTCCATACTCGCCAGGTTCATCGCCAAGCCGAGGAACGTCAAAGCGATGTTCCGCTACAGATGGATGGCTAATTATCTGGCCGTGCCTTACATGATGGACAAGTTCACGCTGGGCCTCAGAGACGAGCCGCTTCGCATCACGCACACCGCCATGAACTTCGTCATCTACGACGTCGCCAAGACGATGGACAACATCTTCAAAGGCGACCGCCGCACGGGCAACGATCAGGAGTGGTCGAGGCACTGCGTCCTCACAGACGAGAATGCGATGACAGCCTTCATGATGGGCTTCGACGAGACGAAGGCCATACTCAGAGAGGTGCCGACGATGTTCGTCGCGAACCTCCTGACTCAGAATTCCACGACGCACTACCTCGACGTCGCGCAGGAATTCGGACTGCCGGGAGATGTCTGCCCTATGCCTGAGGCCGAGGCCGGCATCTCGATAGACGACGACTTCGCCGTGCTGGGGTGCTGCGCCGTACAGGTCAACACCACCTGCGACGGCTCCCTCATGGGCAACGGCATCATAGCCCACAGACTCGAAAGAGAATACGGCATCCCGACCTTCCAGCTGGTAGCGCCGATGCGCCACCGCGAGGACGACGTCCAGGACTATGCCGCGAACGATGTGAAGGCCGCGATAAAGTTCATCGAGGATCACGCCGGAGAGAAGTGGAACTGGAAGCGCTACTTCGAGAGCGCCGAGAGAGTCAACGACGCAACCACGCACCGCGCGTTCTGGCTCGAGAACAACGGAACGGATTATCCGCAGTTCGTGGGATCGGTATTCTCGCTGTATAACGACACGAACTACATGGGCAACTGCGGGCGCTCAGAGCTCTTCCCTCCGATCGATAAAAAGATCAGCAAGCTCGTCGAGCAGGGCTACAAGAGAAAGACCATGATGGCGCCTGAGTACAGGCACAGATGCATCGTCTGGGGAGTGCAGCCGCAGTACAACATCCACATGCTCTACTGGATGATCCACTGCTGGGGAGTCCTGCCTCTGACGGACATGCTCTCGATGGTCAACAACAGAATGGTCGAGACCATCGACACTCCGCTCAACCGCGAGAAGGCCTACTACGACATGGCGTGGCTCAACGAGAACATGATCATGCGTAACCGCACGCACGGCGGCTACAAGGTCCTCGTCGACGAGCTCTGGGAGTTCTGCGAGATCATGAACGCCGACATGGTCATGATGTGGGAGCACATGAGCTGCAAGGCCCTCGACGGACTCCACGGAATGTTCGAGGAGCAGGGACGTGAGCGCGGCATCCACGTGGTATGGGTGTGCCACGACCTCTGCGACCCGAGGGTATACACCAGGCAGTCGATCAGGGATCAGTTCAGCCAGTACATGCGCACCGTGCTGAGAGAAGAACCGCTCGACCCGACGATAGAGCATATACCGGACGAAACCATGTGGTAGAGGGCGAACGAAAATAACTTCGCCGATAATATGAAGAGGAATGGCCGGCTTCACCTGTGGATAACTTCGGATCCGCGGATAAAGTGAAATAACGTTATTTGCAAGCTGCCAAAGCGGGCGGCTGCAGACTATCGGGCCTCCGGATGCCTTCCGGAGGCTTTTTCCTGTGCCCGAAATCCGTCATTTTCTGACCGGAATCAGACATTCTATTGATGGCAAATACTGTACAGCTTTGGGTGTGCGATTTCAGTATAATTCTGCGCAGGACGATCGATTTGCCTTGTTGACCGGCAATCGGTCAGGTTAAAATCGAAGGAGGCAGATATGTCAAACGAGATCGTAAACAGAGAAGGCAAGGATGCGCTCTTTAAACTTGTTTTCGGAGAGCATCCGGAGAACGCTCTGACCCTGTACAATGCCATAAACGGCACGGAGTACACAAATGTCGAAGACCTTGAAATTACCACTCTTCGCGATGCAGTCTACATTGGAATTAAAAATGACGTTTCGTTTCTGTTCAATCATGATATGAATCTGTACGAACATCAGTCTACATACTGTCCGAACATGCCGCTCAGAGGACTCGGCTATTTTGCTGACCTGTATCAGATATACCTTGGAGGCGAAGAGGTCTCAAGGGCAAGGCTGTACGACAAAGTCCTTGTCGAAATACCCGCGCCGAAGTATTATGTATTCTATAATGGTACGGAAGAGCGAAAAGAAGCAGAAGACCTGTATCTGAGCAAAGCCTACCCGGGAGAAGGTGACATTGAGATAAGAGCTCACATGATCAACATCAATGCGGGCCACAGCAGGGATATCAAGCAGAAGTGCAAAGCACTTGCTGACTACTCCGAACTGATCAGCAGGATCAGGGAGAACAGAAAGAAGTGCATCTCAAAAGAGAAGGCAGTTGAAACTGCGATAGATAGCTGCATCAAGGATGGTGTTCTTGATGTGATACTCAGGAAGGAGAGAGCTAAGGTGGCTAACGCACTTTATACAGCACTTACCGAAGAGGAAATCGAAGAACTGCGCCGCATACAGATGGAGCGCGCAACCAAAGAGGGCTTTACCCAGGGCTATGACCAGGGTTATGACCAGGGTTATGACCAGGGCAGCAAAAAAGGTTATGACCAGGGCAGCAAGGAAGGTTATGACCAGGGCAGCAAGGAAGGTTATGACCAGGGCAGCAAGGAAGGTTATGACCAGGGCAGCAAAGAAGGTTATGACCAGGGCAGCAAAGCCACAAAGTTCGAGGATGTAGACAAGCTCACCGCTGAAGGCACTTTTACGGCGGAAAGAGCGTGTGAGATACTCGGTGTTGAGTATGATTCCTACCGGGAATACAAGGTGAGGGACGGACAGAAATAGAAAAGGCTCCGGCACGGAGCAGGTCATTAAGTTAATGGCAGAACGCACAAACCGGAAACTGCAGTTCAGAATGAACAGCTGCCCGCCAAGAGGACAGTGAAAAATCATAAGATCAGTGCAACCAGTAACAATTATGTTGCTGGTTGTTTTTGTGGCTGCGGGCTGCCCCGGGAGCACCAGCGCTGGCCGGGGGGTGTAATATGCCGGCCGTCTTTGCTGTCATTACACCATTTTCAGAATGATCCTTCATTTGTGCCCGGCTTTCGCTCATTCGGGTGTAATCCCGGCGTCCACGAATGCAGGATTACACCGTATTCGCAAAAAACGGTGTAAAAAGCATCCGGAGCGACCCGGATTTCCACCCGGGCGCCGCGAAACGCCTCTCAGAGGCTTGAATAAGAGCTGGCCGGTGTAATATTCATCGACCGGATGCAGATATTACACCATCCGC
>CADBFL010000175.1 GCA_902793875.1 uncultured Eubacteriales bacterium
TCGTTGCTCTCGCACAGTCTGTCGTTCACGTTTTTCAGGACCTCCGAAGGGCTCAGCCCCTGCAGGGCGAAGTTCTTGATGAGCACCTTCGCGATCACCATGAAGAGCGCAGCCGGAACTCCCTTGCCCGAAACATCAGCGATGACCATGGCAAGATGATCATCGTCGACAAGGAAGAAGTCGTAGAAGTCTCCTCCTACCTCCTTGGCCGGATTCATGCTCGCGTAAAGCTCAAACTCCTCCCTTTCCGGGAACGGAGGGAATATGCGCGGCAGCATGCTCGCCTGTATCTTCGTCGCTATGTTCAGCTCGGCTCCTATTCTCTCCTTTTCGGCCGTCACAGCGCCGAGCTCCCTGATGTAAGTCCTCAGCTCTTCATCCATCTTTACGAAGGATTCCGCAAGGGTCTCGAGCTCGTCGTTTGTATGGATGTCGATAGCGATCGTTTCATCAGTCTCGAGATTGTCGATTATCTCGCCGGCCTTGTCGTTCAGTATGCCGATAGGTTTCAGAACTCCTTTCTTGATAACGGCATAGGATATAGCCATCATCAGAGCGGATACAACGGCGATCGTCAGGAAGATCACCGTCATGGACTGTATTATGGATCTCTTGAGATTAGGAACGGACAGGTCCACCGCGGCGACAGCCACCGGCTTGCCGGCGGTATTGAATACAGGCGTGAAGGCCGAGGCTATGTAGCCGTATTTATCGTCTCTTGTCAGCTTTACCTTTTCGGGAGGATCATGCCTGTATATCTCCATGGTGGCTTCCTTGCCGCCTTCCATGTATTTCTCATGATCTCCGAGGTTGCAGTATCCCTCTTCATTATTGGCATCCCAAACGTAGACGAGGTCATCCTCGTAAGGAACGAAGACGTAGAAATACTTGATCGCGGTCTCCCTCTGGGCGGAATTCAGGTAATTCTGGACCAGATAATAGTAGTCGTCCTTTTTCTTTGTCGACACATATCTGTGGATCGTGTCGCCGTTGATGAAGTCGGCCGCCGCCCTCGTATAGTTGTAGGCCTGCCTGTTGTACTCATTTACCCGGTGATAATAAGTCCCGATCCCGACAGCCATGCAAACCGTTACGATCAGTATCACGGCAAAAATGATTATGCCGGTCAGCGTCTTGCGCCCGAGGCTGCTTCTTGGTTTTGTTTCCATCATTCGACCCCCTTTGCGTTCAAGGTCTTTCTTGCCGCTATGAACCTGATCCTGATATTACGCCATAACTCGGCAAGCAGCAGTGTCACGAGTATTATGCAGACGGACAGCAGCAGCGTCTTCCATACAGGCAGCACCTGCGTGCCGTTCTTTATGTACAGGACCACATTGGTGATGGTCCGCACGAAGACCCAGTGTATGCAGTAGAACGACGTGATCTTGCTGCTGACATCGGTAAAGAACGCCATCATGCGCGGCCTTATTTTCTCAGAAACGAAATACCATATGCCCAGCATGCCGATATCGAGGAGTATGCACTCCAGCATGTCCCACGGCATCATGTGATAGTAACAGTTCTGGCCCTCTCCGAACATCCCCCATGTGTGCTCTATGCCTGCGCACATGTATATGGCGGCTATGGCAAGCGCCGGCACGGAAACGGTCAGGTAGAGCTTTCCCTTGTCTTCTTTTTTTACATGAGTCAGCAGTCTGCCGAAGCACAGGCCGGATACCGGCACGATGAGCCAGATCAGCAGCGGGAAGTCGGATATGAGAAGTCCGCTGTTATCCTCGGTGCCGATGAAGGATCCGAGAAGAATATTGAGTACAGGGACTCCGGTATCGACTCCTGTCGTGAGCGCACCGGCAGCGGAAGCGGTCACGGCAATGAGCATCATCTTCTTCGGGGACAGCTTCAGCTTCATGAAAAGAGCTATCACCAGATAAGCGAGACCCGCAAACAGCAGCACATCGTTTCCGAGGACTCTGTATGCAAGCGGCACGATGAACTGCTCCCTGTCTCCGCTTATCGAATACCCGACCAGGTACGGAATGAGGAATCTGCAGATATTGAGGACATAGGATATGAGCACCAGATCGATGCCCCTCATGGCAAACTTTCCGGGACTCCTCCGCTTCGTGTAGTCCATGCTGACGCCCATGGCGAACAGATACATAGGGGCGCTGAAAGGCCCTCCGATCACCGTATCGAACAGATACGGTATGCCCGACTCGAGCATCTCATCCGTGCAGCATTCTATGATGCAGTGTATTACAGGCAGGCAGAGTACAGGTAAAGCTCTGGCGATGTCCAGCTCCCACTGCCGTCCTGTATTTACTTTTTCTTTCTGAAGTATTGGTACAAGTTCTTTGTACATCACGATTCCTTTGCGCAAAAATATACATAATCAGTATATCATCAAACGCAGCAGTCATTCCACATCTGCGAAGCACATATTGCACAAAAAGAAGGACGGCATCGATGCTGTCCTTCTCTGATCAGTCCTGCCGCGGCAGGGATCTTTTTTCTATTTCATGCCGCGCTCTTTTTTGAGCATTGCGATCTTGAGCCTCTTGAGGCATTCCCTCACATCGTCTTCGGTGTAATTGTTCTCGCCTACGATGTTGGACTCGATGCCTTCAGGGTTCTTGTTGAAATCCACCACATTGTCGAGATAAGGGCTCTCGACGACGAAGGTCCCGGCAGTGCCGCTCCAGTTGAGACCGGCAACAGGGATCCCGCGCTCGCCTATCTCGTTGACGCAGTTCACGTAGTCGACATCAAGGTTTCCCCATCCGTCTGTCTCCACGATGACTCCGTCAGGCCTGGCGCATTCCGCGATGACAGCGGCAGTCCTCGAATTCCTGATCTTCTCTTCGTTTCCCTCCATCGAGCCGTATACCAGTACTCCCATCAGATCAATGCCCGGCTCCTCGCCGAGTACCTTGATGAGCGGATCTCTGAAGTGATGAAGGCTTGTTTCCTTGGTAGAAGGACCTACTCCCATGTCGCACCTCCTTAATTCATCGCCTTGATGGCACCGTCTCTGAACTCGTTAGGAGTCAGCATGATCGGAGTGCCGCCGTAGTCAATAAGTGATTTTCCGCCCTCGACGCCTGATGGCTGGTCAGGGAAGATCCATGTGTCGAGCATGGCCCCGTGCGAGATCATCTCCTTGATGACGAGCACCTTCTTCTGGCCTGGACGGATCCTGTCGTAGTACTCGTGTCTCTCTGTGCACTTCGTGCCCTCGAATTTCTTGAGCTGCTCTCTGAATGTTCCCATCCATTCCTCTACCATCCTGTATGCGTCTATGATGGCGTGTCTCTCCTGGCCCATACCTTTTTTGAAGGTGATGTCGAAGGAGATTATGTAGTCGTCATCGGCAGGCGTGCCGGCCCTGTTCAGATAGAGCATGTCCTTGAGATTGCCCTCGGAAGAGCCGAACTCGTGGGCCTGCTTGCCCTCTGTGTCGGCGCCGGTAGGCATCACGTACACGCCTGTTATGGTGTGGGTTATGCCCTCTCCGCACTTGCCGAGCACCTTCACGGATATAGGGATGATGTCCATGATGGTGTTTGTATATCTGTCGTGATCACCCGGTTTGATGATCTGGATGTCGATCTTATCTATTACTTCGCTGTACTTCTGCTGCAGCGCGGCGAGACAGTCGTTATTGAGAGTCATTTTGCCGTCTGTGGTTATCTTGTTCTCATCGCCGAATTCCACGTCTGTCATGTGGAAGGCCTTGATGACAAGTCTTCTGAGTTCAATGTCAGCCATTGCTTTTCTTACCTCTCGTATGTCAGATAAGCGCCGGTCATTGTCC
>CADBFL010000176.1 GCA_902793875.1 uncultured Eubacteriales bacterium
GAGGCCCTGTCCAGACTGGTCGACAGAGTATACGGCATGATATCGCCGGCGCTGTTCATACCGGCCGCCGAAGCGAACGGGCTGATACTGAAACTCGGCGAAAAGATACTGGAATCGGTGTTCAGGTTCATGTCCGAAAACGATCTGGACGAGCTCGGTCTTGCCAGTGTGCATATCAATATGTCGGTGGCGCAGATGCTGCAGCCGAAGCTGCCGGCCACGCTCGAAAAACTGCAGAAGAAGTACGGCGTGGATCCGAAACGCATCAGCTTCGAGATAACGGAATCCATGTTCGACAATCTCAGCAGCGTGATCATGCAGAACGTCAGTCAGCTCGAAGCGGCGGGATACAGGTTCTCGCTCGACGACTACGGCACAGGCTATTCGAGCATACAGAGGATGAACAGCTATCCGCTCGAGATCATCAAGATCGACAAGTCGATGGCCGACGATATGTTCACCGAAACCGGAAACATCATCATGTTCAACACGATACGCATGATGCACGATATAAAGAAGAAGCTGGTCATCGAGGGCGTCGAGACCGAGGCGGCCGTGAAGGCGCTCAAGGGCATGTCGTGCGACTACATACAGGGATACTATTACTCGAAGCCTCTCTCCGAAGAAGACCTTATAGCCTTCCTCAGAGAGAACAACAGACAGATAAACGTTTCTTGAAATTGAGGGAGGATCTGTGATGACAGAAGAGATCAGGGAACTTAAAAAGATCATCGAAGAAAGCAAAAGCATCGTGTTCTTCGGCGGAGCGGGAGTGTCGACAGAAAGCGGCATCCCGGACTTCAGAAGCGCGAACGGGCTGTACAATCAGGACCTCGGCAGGACGGTATCGCCTGAAGAGATGATATCGCATACCTTCTACGTGAAGCATCCCGATCAGTTTTTCGAATTCTACAGGGACAAGCTGATCTATGAGGACGCCGAGCCGAATTACTGCCATAAGGCCCTCGCAGAGCTCGAAAAGCAGGGCAAGGTGAGCGCGGTCGTCACTCAGAACATAGACGGCCTGCACCAGAAGGCGGGCAGCAGGACGGTATGGGAGCTGCACGGATCGGTCCTCAGAAACTACTGCGAGAACTGCCATGCGTTCTACGATGTCGACAAGGTCATAAAGAGCGAGGGGGTGCCGGTCTGCGACAAGTGCGGCGGCAGGGTCAAGCCGGATGTCGTGCTTTATGAAGAGGGCCTCGACGGAGAAGTCATAAACGGGGCGGTCGAAGCCATTTCGAACGCCGATACTCTCATCGTAGGAGGAACGACCCTCATAGTCTATCCGGCGGCAGGCCTCATCAACTACTTCAGAGGCAAAAAGCTCGTCCTCATAAACATGAGCTCTACCAGCGCCGACAGCGGAGCCGATCTCGTGATCAGAGAACCGATAGGCGAAGTGTTCAGGCAGGTCATGGGATGGTGACTTATTGAAGGAAAACTTCTTTACCGGCAGGTATTATTGATTTTATCAATAATACCTGCTTTTAAAAGGGAGTATATTTGTTGTGTACGGAAAAACGCCGTGACCGGGGCTGGCCCCCGGCCGGAAACCAAAAAGAAAACCGGAGGTAAATCATTATGAGAATCGATGCAGGCGGCAAACAGTGCCCGATCCCTGTGATCATGGCAAAGAAGGAACTCGAAGCAGGCAAGCAGGATGTTGAGATCGTCGTTGACGGCCCTACTCAGGTAGGCAACCTCACAAGACTCGGCGACGCTCTCGGAAGACCGGCGACAAGCGAGCCTTGCGGCGACAAGTTCCTCGTGAAATTCGCGAACGGCGAGACAAAGATGGGCGCGACAGTCGCAGAGGCAGGCACATATGCCGTATTCTTCAACAGGGATTCGATCGGCACGAATGAAGGCGAGCTCGGACAGAACCTCGCGAAGATGGCCATCTTCACACTCAGCGAGTCCGAGAACATCCCTTCGTACGTTCTCTTCATGAACGAGGGGGTAAAGCTGGTGACGGGCGTTGAGCCGCAGATCGTCGAGAACCTGAACACCCTCATCGAAAAGGGAACGCAGGTCCTGGTATGCGGAACATGCCTTAACTTCTACGGCCTCAAGGACGACCTCAAGGTCGGAACGGTCAGCAACATGTACGACATCCTCGGCGCCATGCAGGAGGTCAGCAAGGTCATCAAGCTGTAGCGAAGCCGGAACAATCGAAAAAACTATCGGAGCAGGCTCTGTACGGAGCCTGTTTTATTGTATAATTAGATAGTTGGCGGCATCGCCGCGAAAAAGGAAGGAATCATGGAAGAATATTATCTGATCACATTCGAATCGACACACGCGGCCATCTCGACAGAAAAACTGCTGAAGCCGGCGGAGGTGACTATCATGCCTGTGCCGAGGTTCATTTCGGCAAGCTGCGGGATATCCGTCCGCATACGTCCTGACAGGAGAGACGATGCCGAGGAGATCTTCAGGGAGCAGAGCAGACTGCAGCCCGAAGAGTACGCGTATTATCACATAAGGAACGACAAGTCGTCGGGAAAGGCAAGGTGCGACAGAATCAGCATGGATAAAGAAGGAATTATGATCATTTTCGATCTGGACGGGACGCTCTGGGACTCGTCCGCCAATGTGGCAGCCTCATGGAACATGGTCCTTGAGCGTGAAACGGACAGCGGAAAGGTTCTTACGGCCGAAGATATCTCTAGCAACATGGGAAAGACCATGACGGAGATCGCGGACATCCATTTCGGATGGCTGCCTGAAGATGAGCGCTACGAGCTGGCGCATAAGTGCGAAGAATTCGAGAACGGCTACATAACCGAGCACGGCGGGAATCTGTACGAAGGCGTCGGGGAGACTCTGGCGAAGCTGAAGGAAAGAGGCGTCAGGATGAGCGTCGTGAGCAACTGCCAGGAGGGCTACATAAAGGCCTTCATGGACTCCATGGACATGTGGAAAAACTTTGAGGACTACGAGGAATGGGGCAGGACCTTCCTGTCCAAAGCTGAAAACATAAGTCTCGTGATGGAGAGAAACGGCATCGGAAAAGCCGTATATGTGGGAGACATCCAGAAGGACTCCGACGCCGCGCACGGGGCGGGCATCCCCTGCATATGGGCTGCATACGGCTTCGGCGAGATAAACGACGCGATCGCGAGGATAGACAGCTTTGACGCTCTTCCGGGCGTGCTTGAAGAGCTCGGATACATAAAATAAGCGAGACTTTTCGGAAAGGCCTGAAACAAAAATGAAACTCAACAACAAGCGTACCGTACTGGTCGGACTCGCTTTCCTGTCGATCTGCGCTTTCTGGCAGATGTACGACAGCGTGATCCCTCTGATGCTGACAAAGACGTTCCACCTGCACGAGACCTACTCGGGAGCCATCATGGCGGCAGACAACATACTGGCTCTCTTTCTGCTGCCGTTCTTCGGAACTCTTTCCGACAGGACGACTTCAAAGTCCGGAAAGAGGACGCCGTACATCGTTCTGGGCACGGCTGCCGCAGTCATACTGCTGAACATCCTTCCGCTGATAGACAACTCGTACTTTGCCGAGCCGGCAAGGGGCAAGATGATCGCATTCGTGATGCTGCTCGGACTGCTGCTCGTCGCGATGGGCACGTACAGATCGCCGGCGGTCGCTCTGATGCCTGATGTCACGCCGAAGCCTCTGCGCTCGCGCGGAAACGCCATCATCAATCTGATGGGAGCTGTCGGAGGCATCATCTACCTGGCGGTGGCGGCGGTGATG
>CADBFL010000177.1 GCA_902793875.1 uncultured Eubacteriales bacterium
CACTGGGAATATGAACCGGGCTGGCGTGACGGAGACTTCACCTTCGAATACGACTGATGATGACCGCTGAGCCGGAAATACGGATCAGCAGCTGAGGGCGGCGATGGCCGCCCTCTTTTGTTGAGACATGCCTGCAGCGCTGCTTCTCCCTGCCTCCCCCTGCCCGGCCGTTGCATCGGCCGAGTTTTGATTGTAACCCTACTGCGGCGCTCGATCATTGTTAATTTTTTGTTCAAATTTCAACACTTACAGAGATTTGTGTTGATTTTGTGACAGCCATTTCATATTGACTTCACAATACTCCGATAGTACAATATTAGTGTATGTAAATCGCATACTCGTTAGTTCTTTTAAGGAGGTATTTGTTATGGAAAATCAAAGCAAAGGCCAGTTTAACTCCAATTTCGGATTCTTAATGGCTGCACTTGGTTCCGCTGTAGGTCTCGGCAACCTCTGGGGATTTCCGTACAAGATGGGTCTCGGCGGAGGATTCGCATTCCTTCTCATCTACATGATCCTTCTTGTAGTCGTAGGTTATCCTCTGATCCTTTCCGAGATCGCTATCGGACGTAAATCACAGAAGGCCGCTATCGAAGCATATAAGGAGATCGACCCTAGATTCACATTCAACGGTGTCCTCCAGACAGCGGTTCCGTTCTTCCTGATCGCGTTCTACTGCACATTCGGCGGATACGTCATGAAGTTCTTCTTCAGATCACTCGGAATGTTCGCAGGCAACAAGTTCGATCCGGGTCAGCTCTTCGGAGAGACGCTCGTAAACGCTTCTTCTGTTGTATGGGTCGTCATCTTCCTTGTTCTGACAGTCCTGATCGTTCTCGGCGGAGTATCCGGCGGAATCGAGAAGTTCTGCAAGATAGCGATGCCTGCACTCTTCGTAATGCTGGTCGTTATCGTTATCAGATCCTGCACACTGCCGGGCGCCGGCAAGGGACTCGCATTCCTCTTCAAGCCGCACTTTGAGGGAATGACATCGGTCAGCGGATTCTTCGAAACACTGAAGCTCGCCGGATCGCAGATGTTCTTCTCGCTCTCGCTTGCTTCGGGATGCCTGATCGCTTACGGTTCATACCTTGACAAGAAGGAAGACCTCGAGAAGGATGCCGTTATCGTTGCTGTCGGTGACACATGTGCTGCCCTGCTCGCCGGCATGGCTATCATGCCTGCATGCGCAGCTTACAACATCGACTTCGGCGGCGGCCCTGGACTTCTGTTCGTTTCGATGCCTACCATCTTCAACGACATGAAGGGCGGCGCGATCTTCGCATTCCTCTTCTGGCTGCTCGTATTCTTCGCCTGCCTCTCATCTTCGATCGGCATGATGGAGGGCGGAATCTCCGCTATCCTCGACAGCCGCATCAAGGCCGGCAAGTCTGCAAACAGATTCGCAGTCACGATGGTGATGGCAGCATGGGCGCTCATCGGAAACCTGATGACAACACTCGACGGACTCGGCGAGAGAACTACGATGCAGTGGTTCCACCTCTTCGGTATTCCGGATGTACTCGATGTATGGGATGCTATCGCTGAAGGCATCCTGATGCCTCTCACAGGCCTGATCATGGCTATCCTGATCGGATGGGTAAGACCGCACTACATCGATGACGAAGTTGAGTCCAGCTCGGCATTCAAGTCGAAAGGCTTCTTCAACTTCTGCATCAAGTGGCTCGGACCTATCTTCATGGTCCTCATCGTATGGGGTCAGATCCAGAGCGTTATCAGCCTTACAAAGGGTTAAACCGAAACGACGCTCGTGCATCGCACGCGCTTCAAAGCCCGGCAGCAGCCGGGCTTTTTCCTTGCTTATTTTTGACAGATCCTGTCAATGCTATTACAATACTGTTATGGATATGAACATGAATATAAAAATGATATCTGAAATGGTGCCGGTACTTGCGACGCCTAACATCGTCGCCCTGCTCTTCCGGAGCATACTCGTTATCGTATGCGCGGGAGCTATCGGCTATGAGAGAGACACGCACGGATCCGCCGCCGGATTCCGCACGCATATACTCGTGTGTCTGGGAGCCATGATAGCTATGTCCACAGGTCAGTATGCTGCCATGCACTATACGACCGATATCACGCGTATAGGCGCGCAAGTCGTGTCCGGCATAGGTTTTCTCGGCGCGGGCACAATAATCGTCAATTCGCGCCGAATAACGGGCCTTACGACAGCCGCGGGGCTGTGGGCGTCGGCCTGCATAGGACTTGCGATAGGAATAGGCTTCTATGAAGGCGCTATCGTCGGTACCGTATTCGTGTTCTTCACCGAAAAAGTCCTGCATGATTTCACCAGGAATGTAAGAAGGGTCAAAACTATTTTCGACGACAGCGAAGTTAAGGAAGATAAGAAAAAAGATAACTAAGAATTGACAGCAGAGCTGATGTGATTCAGGCGCGGCCGGGCGGATCTGTCTCCCCCGGCCTTTTGATCTAGTGAAAGTATTGCAAGTGAACAGGAAGCCGGGATATTTTGATTATCCCGGCTTCCTGCCATTTTTTCATCTAAGCATCAGCTTGTTTAACGGTTCTTTTTCCTTTTGTACACGATCCCTCCGAGGAGAGCCGCGCATGCTGCTGCGAAGAGTCCGAGCCAGAGAGCGACATTGCTGCTGTCACCGGTATTAGTTCCGCCTCCGCGGCTGCCGTTGCCGTTATCTCCGCCTCCGTTGTCTCCGCCTCCGTTGTCCTTCTTCTTCTTTTCATTTGTGAAGACGATGTGAGTACTCTTGCGGATGAAGCTGTCGGATATGCTGCTGTGACCTTTGCCTTTGCTGATAGCTTTGCCGCCGGTCAGTTTTCCGCTGGAGTTATAGCTCTCTCCCGTAAGTATATCGTCATGATCATTCTGGAGGCCCATGTCATACTTGAATTTAGTATACGGCTTGTAATCCTCCGGGATCTCGGTGACGGTATATGACGCTCCGGCAGGCAGATCTCTGATATATGCAGTCTGACCGTGCCTGAGATATACGAACACCGTGGCGTTGCCTTTGCTGTCGGTCCTTATATGCTGGTAGTGCGTTGAAGCTTTTACAGCATCATCAGGCGGCTCCGTCGGGGATTCCTCCTCGTTTCCTGCAGAGTCTGTCCTGAGCCAGTAATCGTCACCTCTGACCCATTCGTAGGTATAAGTGCCGTCATACCATTCACAGGTCTTTTTCAGGTAAGCATCCGCTTCGCCGTAAGTCAGACCCTTGTCGTCGTCGCGCGCATTGCCGCCTTCAGAGCCCGATCCGTTAACTATCGTATCTCTGGTGTAGACGGTGAATTTGTTCGGAGTCTTATCCGGATCGCCGCGAAGAGTCCTGTCAGCGTTGCTCATGTCAAGATGGAGTATCCGTTCTCCGGCATTCTTTATGTCGATCCTCATCTTGAAGTATTTAGCTTTAGAGCTGTCGTTGCCGACGACTTTCTTGCTGACCTTAAGCCCAGCCTTTGTCTTGTCGTTGGTAAATACATACTTGATGACACCGGTCGTATTCATCATGCTCAGAGCCATTTTGCCGCTGTCGCTGACGCCGTCAAGCGACATCAGTCTCCATCCTTCCGGAAGTTTTTCGAATATTTTATACCTGGTGCCGTGTCTTACCTCTTTGATCAGCGCTGTTTCGTTGGTATCCAGTTTGAACTCATACGCATAAGGGAAGTCCGGATCAAGCGACAGAACCCGTTTGACGGATGATGCCCCGCTTATCTTGGAT
>CADBFL010000178.1 GCA_902793875.1 uncultured Eubacteriales bacterium
AAGGTATACATACTCGAGGATCAGTCCTACTTCTACAAGGACCAGGAGGCCGTCGGCAAGGACTTCGGGCTCAAGGTGAAGAACCGCTTCTTCGAGTCCTCAGGGGACTACAAAGTCGAAAAGGTCATAACGAACAAGAACTGCGAGGATCTTCTCGGCATCCCTCCGGATGAATACGACATGTACTACAACTGCGTGTTCATCAGCAGCAAGGATTTCAAAAAACTCTTCGACAAGGGTTATTATCAGATAAGCGCGTACATGGAGAACGAGCAGGATTCGGAGGATACCCTTGAAGCTCTCAACGGCCAGGGATTCTCCACTCTCGCGATCAAGGATTCCCTTTCGGATTCGACGGGCGGGTTCAACGTGGTCATCTCTCTGATGACATACGGAAGACTGCTGCTCGAGTTCATCATACTCTTCTTCATCGCATACGCGGTCATAAAGCTCATCATGAGATCGAGGAACCAGTACTACTCGACCCTGAGGATACTCGGCGCGACCAAGAGCAACACCGACAACATCCTGAGGGTGGAGCTCATACTCATGATGATCATCGCGTTCGCCGTGGACATGGCGTTCGTGGCTGCCGTAAAGCTGGGATACATACGCATCAAGCAGATCACAAAGCTGCTCTACTATCTGACGCCGCTTGATTACGGCATCCTCGCAGGGCTGCTTCTGCTTATGTCGCTGCTCATAGCCAACAGGTACTCCAGGAACATCTTCACCAGGAGCGCCATGAAGGCATTCAGAGAGGGGGCGTAGCAGATGATCAAACTTGACAGAGTAAATAAATACTTCAACAAGGGCAAGGCGAATCAGATCCACGTCATCGACAACACCTCAATGACGCTCCCTGACAAGGGCATCGTGTGCCTGCTCGGACCGTCCGGCTGCGGCAAGACCACGCTGCTGAACTGCATCGGAGGACTCGACAAGGTCAATTCGGGCAAGATCTGGATAGACAACCAGCTGATCACGAGGTTCTCATCGAACAAGATCGATACGATACGTAACGCGCGCATCGGATACATATTCCAGAACTTCAACCTGCTCGATGACAGGACCGTCTTCGAGAACGTCGCGATAGCCCTGCGCATGGTGGGGATCAGAGACAGGACGGTCATCAACAACCGCGTCAGATACTGCCTCGAAAAAGTCGGCATCGACCAGTACCGCAACAAGCTCGCGGGCTCGCTGTCGGGCGGCCAGAGGCAGAGGGTCGCTATCGCGAGAGCCATAGTCAAGAATCCGCGCATCATCATCGCCGATGAGCCTACCGGAAACCTCGACAGCGGCAACACTCTCGAGATAATGAATATCATCAAGACCATCTCGAGGGAGAGGCTGGTCATACTCGTTACCCACGAGCGCAACATAGCCGAATTCTATTCGGATCACGTTGCCGAGATGAAGGACGGCAGGATCGTCAAGGCGTACAACAACGACTCGTCCAGGTATCTCGACTATCAGCTCGAGAACAAGATCTACCTTCAGGACATGCCGGTCAGGAGCGAATTCGCCAAGGACGACCTGAAGGTCAGCGTGTACAGCGACGAGGAGCGCCAGGCGGAGATAAAGGTCGTTCTGAGGGGCAACAATCTCTACATCGACACCGGCGGAAGGCTGAACGTCGTCGACGAGACAGCCAATATCGAGATGATCGACGGCCATTACACGGCCATGGACGAGAGCTACTTCGAAGACAAGGACTTCAACTACACGGCTTATCTTCCGGCCAAGTACAAGGCCAAATACACATCGATATACAAGCTGAGCAACATGCTCAGCAGCGGATGGAAGACCGTAAAGAACTTCAAGAAAGTCAGAAAATTCCTGATGGTCGGATTCGTGTTCGCGGCCATGTTCGCGTTCCTGGCCGTCAGCAATGTGCTGGGCATACTGGACGTCAAACCGGTCGATTACAGGACCACCAACGGGAAGTACCTCACTATCGCCAATCCGGAAAAGACGGACGCGCTGCTGGAGGTCGTCGAAGGACTGGACAGCGTGACTTACGTAATGCCGGGCGAAACGAAGATAAGCATATCTCTGCCGATGGACGACTATCTGCAGACCAGCTATGCCTCGGAAGATCTCACAGTATCCCTGGCTCTTTCGGAAGTGCTAAAACAGGATGAGCTGGTCGCCGGAAAGATGCCGGACGATCCGCATGATGTCGTCATCGACAAGAGCATAATAGACGAATTTCTCAGGGAAGGCCTCGGCAACGCCGTCGGCCTCGACACGCCCGAGGAATTCATAGGGCGCCGCCTCTCGGTGCCGAACCTTGAAGACTACAGGATATGCGGCATCTGTGAGACCGAATCGCCGTCGCTCTTCATCGACGCAAGCCAGATGATATACATCCTTTCGAACGCCAACGATGTCAACGATGAATTCGCGTTTGACGGAGGAGACGGAGAAGCGGAGGACATCATCAAGTCCGGCAAGGTGAAGGACATAGACCTTGCGACGAGCGAGATCAAGGTAAAGTCGGGCAAAGCGCCTGAGAGCATATACGAGGTCATGATCAGCGCCGATCACGAGGAGGAGATCGAGATCGGAAAGACGCTGAGCGTCAAGGTCGCCGGGCACAAGCTGAAGCTCGTCGGATTCTATACATCGGACAACGCCGGCGAGGACACATATTACGTGCACGCCGACACGATCAGGGCCGACTACATAGGCAAACAGAAGAATTTCTCTGCATATGCCGAGAACCCTCAGCAGCTCAAGGCCATACTCGACAGTGAGAACCTTCCTTCGAAGATCAACGATGAAAGAGACAGGAGGGCATATATCCATCAGAGGAAAGACCAGCTGACATCGGCCATCGTGGTGGCCGCCATCATCATGCTGATCTCGCTCATCGAGATGTTCCTGATGCTGAGATCATCGTTCCTTTCGAGGATCAAGGAGGTAGGCACGCTGAGGGCCATAGGCCTCAAGAAGAAGGACATCTACCGGATGTTCACCGGCGAGATACTTGTGATCACATTCATCACGGCCATACCGGGCATACTGATCATGTACTTCGTGCTCACGCAGATCACAAAGATAACGTACTATCTGCAGGGCCTGTACATAGTGAATCCGTTTGTCGCGCTGGCAACGCTGGGCGTGATCGTGGCATTCAACCTGCTGGCGGGTCTCATCCCGGTCTACATGACCATGAGAAAGACCCCGGCGCAGATCCTCGCCAGGACCGACATTTAGCAGACAGCAGAATAAAGGCATCAGAAAACCGGCTTCGCAGCCGGTTTTTTCTGTTACAGATATCTGACCTCGCACTCCTTGAAATAATTGTCTCGCAGGGAGCGGGCTATCGAATCTATCACAGGGAACCTGAGACCTATCTTCGCCGCGGTCGCCGGGTCCTCCAGGTCGTCGTTGATCTTGGTGCCCGCGATTATTTCGACCTGATCGGTCTCTCTCAGGAGCTTTATCATGCGCTTTGCCGCGTCCTCGTTCATCTCCTTCAGCAGGACCTTTCTGCTGAGCCTCTCGGATACGGCGGTCAGGGTGAGCATGCCTTCTGTGACAAGATCGATCCCGTCGATATTGCTCGAAGGCGGGAGGCTTCCTGCCGGTGACTTGTCGGCGGTGATGTCCTTTCCGAGCTCTCTTGCGACTATCTTGGCGGTCGTTCCGCCGCAGACGATTATCTGCCCGTCGTAATTCCTGACGATCTCGCCGAGCTTTCTG
>CADBFL010000179.1 GCA_902793875.1 uncultured Eubacteriales bacterium
CAGCGAAAGCCTCTTGTACGTGATGACCTCGCTTATCTCGTCGAGCGTCCCCATGCCGCCCGGAAGAGCGATGAAAGCATCGCCCATCTCTATCATGATCTTTCTGCGCTCCGACATGTCTGCGGGCACGATGAGCTCGGTCAGATCGTCCCTTGTCACTTCGGCCAGGACGAAGAATTCGGGCGTGACCCCCGTGACCTCTCCTCCTCTGTCTATGGCTCCGTCTGATACGGCCCCCATCATTCCGGCATCCCCTGCGCCGTATACGAGCCTGTGGCCGTTATCCGCCATCCATGCGCCGAGTTCGTATGCTCTTTTCGTGAATTCGGGATCGCCCCCCTCGAGCGCCCCGCAGTAGACGGTGATGTTCAATCCGATCGTTCTCCTTTTCTGCCGGCGCGTCCGGCCGGCTAAAAATGTCACCCTTGATTGTACCAAAAAAACCAGTCTGCCGCACCGTTTTGCGGCAGACTTTTTTCAATACAGAGACAGCGCCGTGTCCGGCGCCGGTCACGCTCACATCACGGAGCTCTCCTTGATGGACTTCATGACGTTTTCGTCATCGCCCTCCTCCTTGTCCCACTCAGGGTCGTAGAAGAGGTTGAGCCTCAGCTCGTTCGAGATCTCTCTCAGCAGCTTGCAGCCCGCGATGCTGTTCCCCTGAGCGTCGAGCGCCGGTCCGTACACCCCGATGCCCGCGCGCTTGTCGGATACGGAGAGAAGTCCTCCGCCGACTCCGGACTTGGTAGGGATGCCGACCTTGATAGCGAACGCGCCGGAACCGTCATACATGCCGCATGTCAGCATCAGCGTCTTCGCGATACGCGCCGTTCTCGACGACATGTATCTCTTGCCGTCCAGGTTGCAGACGCCGTCGTTGGCGAGCTTCTTTGCAAGGCTCGCAAGCGATTCGGCCGTGACGTTCATCGAGCACATTTTTGTATAGAATCTCAGGGTGTCTTCGACGTCTGTCGTTATGATGCCCTTGCTCTCGAGAAGATACGCTATGGAGCGGTTGCGCGAGCAGGTCTTCATCTCGGAGTCGAACACCGCCTCGTTGAGCTCGATGCCCGGATCCGAGCAGATATTCCTCGTATACCTCAGCATATCCTGGAAAGACACCTCCGGAAGCAGCAGACCGCACACGGCCAGCGCTCCCGAGTTGATCAGCGGGTTATACGGCTTGGAATTGCTGACATCGAGTTCGACCAGAGAGTCGAACGCTTCGCCGGAAGGTTCCATGCCGACCTTTCTGAATACGTTCTTGAGTCCGCAGACCTCGAGCGCCACTATCAGCATTATGACCTTGGACACCGACTGCATGGTGAAACGCGCGTCGTAGTCTCCGAGGCAGATCTTCTCTCCCTTCAGAGGATAGAGACAGATGCCCAGCTGATGAGGATCCTCCTTGCCGAGCTCGGGGATATAGGTCGCGACAGCGCCCTTCGGGATCTCCTCTCTGGCGAGGTTCATCGCCTTTTCGATGATCTCTTTCGCCTTGCCGGATTCAAGCAGATGGTATTTCTTGTCGATGGTAGGTTCGCCTTTTTCTTCTTCCGCTTTCTGCGCAGGCTCGCCTTCTTCGATGATCTTTTTCTTTTCAGACTCCGTCATGTCAGCCTCCTTGTCTCTTTGTCCGGCACACTTCCGCCGTAAATCAGATTATACATTAATCCCCGTTTTTTGCATAGGTCTTGCTGCACGGCGGCAGCGCATCAAGCCCCGGGGAGGGTTATATTTCTTCGCATAATCTGTTATTATTTCCATGCAGGCAGCCGCCGGGCTGCCGGAAAAAACGACCGGAGGATATCATGTCTGACAATCACACACACGATCATACGCATGGACACGGCCATGCTCACACTTATGACCGCGAGCACATCCATGAGCACACTCATGTGGACGAGGACGGCCGCGAATACACGCACACTCACGTCCATACGGACGGCACGCACGCTCACGACCACGGCCACATCCATTCGGCCGAACACACAAAGGCAGTGCTCAACAGGATGGCCCGCATCATAGGCCACATGGAGTCGACCCGCCGCATGGTAGAGAACGGACGCGACTGCTCCGAGGTGCTGATCCAGCTCTCGGCGATCGAATCCGCGATCAATTCCGTCAGCAGGGTCATACTCAAGGAGCATCTTTCGACATGCATGGTCGAGGCAGTAAAAAACGATGACGTTGCAGCCATCGAAGAGCTGAACAACGCCATCGATAAATTCATAAGGTGACAGGTCTCAGCGCAGATCCGTTTTACCGAGACGGTTCGCGGTCTTTTCAAAGACAGGTGAGTAGTATGACTTGCCTGCCTTTTTTCTTTTCCGGACAAAGAAAGGGATCCTCATCCAGATAAAGGACGGAGCTCCGACCAGAAGCAGATAGGCGGGACCGAGTATGAGAGACTGCAGCGTATGGCCGTACTCATGAGCGATAAGCGGCTCCTTCTCTCCCTTCGGGACGAAGATGAACTTGCCGAGCGAAAGCCCGTCGTCCCGGCTCCATTCGGTCAGGCACGCGCCCTTGTGGTCGCGGTGGGCGTCCCTTCTGTGCGCGAGAAACACCACAGACCCGATGAGAGTCTGCGGAAGGCCCCAGGTCCACTGGACAGCCGTATATCCTGCTCTTCTGATCTTCTTTTTCCTGTCCATCACGCTCTGCAGAAAAAAGAGCGGCCGGACATCGCGCCCCGCCGCCCTCTGAAGCATCTTCTACTTGTACGCCGCGGCGAGCTCTTCGGCCAGAGCCTCTATCTTCGCCCTGCTCTCGTCGTTGAGAGCCGACACGATCCTGACATCGTTGTCAGCGTAAGTCATGTTCTTGCAGCCCTCGAGCATGCCCTTCATGACCTTTGCCGCCTGAGGCGCCCATGATCCGTTCTCGATGAACGCGAGCCTCTTGTTCTGGTAGTTCCTCTCGACGAGGGAATTGATGAACTCCTTCATGAACGGGAAGATGTCGTTGTTGAAGGTCGTAGTCGCGAATACGACGGTGTCGTATCTGAACGCATCCTCGACTGCCTCCGCCATGTCGTCTCTGGCAAGATCTGTGACCTCTACCGCAGGAACGCCCTTTTCTCTGAGCTTCTCAGCCAGCAGCTCCACGGCCTTCTTCGTGTTGCCGTATACCGAGGTGTACGCTATCACGACGCCCTCGGATTCGGACTCGTACTTCGACCATGTATCGTAAAGGCCGATGTAGTAGCCGAGGTCATGCACCAGCACAGGTCCGTGCAGCGAGCATATGATCTCTATGTCGAGACCGGCAGCCTTTTTCAGGACCGCCTGCACCTGCATGCCGTACTTGCCGACTATGCCGAAATAGTAACGCCTTGCCTCGCACGCCCAGTCGTCATCGTCCCTGCTTGTCTCTCCAATGACATCGAGAGCTCCGAATCTGCCGAATCCGTCGGCTGCGAAGAGGACCTTGTCTGCCGAGTCATAAGTCATGATGACCTCAGGCCAGTGCACCATCGGAGCGGCGACGAAGCTGAGGGTGTGGGTGCCGAGCTCGAGAGTGTCGCCTTCCTTTACGACGAGCCTTCTGTCTGCGAAGTCCTCTCCCTCGAAGAAGTTCGCCATCATGCTGAACGCCTTCTGGGACGATACT
>CADBFL010000180.1 GCA_902793875.1 uncultured Eubacteriales bacterium
AGACGAGGCGACCTTCGAGAAGCAGATGAAGTACCTCCACGACAAGGGCTACAAGACCCTCACCATGGATGAGTTCTACAGCTGGCACGCAGGCGAGACCGATGTGCCGAAGAAATCGGTTCTGATCACCTTCGACGACGGCTATTACAGCATGTATTATCTCGCATACCCAATCCTCAAGAAATACGATATCGCGGCAACGGTGTTCACTCTCGGAAAGCACAATGACCAGCCTACGGATCCTTTCGACTGGAACGACAACGTCGTTGACCACTATATCGGCCAGGACAAGATAGACGAGATCGAGAAGGACTACCCGAAGTTCGATTTCCAGAGCCATACATATGACATGCACGCCCGCGTTGACGGTGAAAAGCCCGCGCTGGCCTACAGTTATGATCAGATAATGGAGGACTTCAAAAAAAACGAGCCTTACGGCTACACTTATCTGGCTTATCCGTGGGGGACCTCTTCGGACAACATGGTGAGGGCTCTGAAGGACAGCGGATACAAGATGGCCTTCGCCTACGATCCGTTCTATTACGCCCTCAGATCGGACGACACCTATGCCGTCAACCGCATAAAGATCAGCGGATACCTCAGCATGACGGCATTCAAAAAGATCGTCAAGGGAAAGAAGCACGAATACGATAATCCGGATGCTCCGGAAAACAACTGATCCGCCCCTTTCCTATGAAGCGATCTTATAAATGTCCACGCCGTCGTTCGAGAAGCACAGTTCGTAATCCCCGTTCGAAAGATCGGGTATATCCGTGAACCGTCTGGAAACGACGACATAATCGACGCCGAGCTCTCTGGCCAGATCGCCCCTCGAGGCGTTATCCGGGTCATAGAGCTTTTCGTTTGTCTCTATCATTTCCTTTCTGCGCGGCCACTCGGCGGCCCTCATGTTGTAGCCCGACCCCGCTATGTAGCTGAACCTGTTGGAATACACGGCGTAAAGGAAGTATCTGTTGTCCCAGCGGTTCTGATATGAATAATGCTCCGGATCGACGCTGTAGTAGCGGTCGACAGCAAGCAGGGCGTCCTCAGGGGTATTTTTCTCTATCCACTCCATCGCCTCATACTCGCTTCTGCTGATATTGAGATACGGGTCAGACCACGCCGCGGGATCCGCCTCGGCTTCGGCGATCTCTATCCTGGAGCCGAGGTATGAGGTCAGCGACCATGTCGTGACCAGCAGGGTCAGTCCCATCACGCATACAGTCGCGTTCAGGACATATTTCGCTGTCTTTGACGCCGGCTGCAGTTCCTCCATGTCCTCAAGGAACCAGTATGCGATCACAGGCGCAAGGAAGGCCGATACCAGTCCGAAATACACCTGGCTGTGGCCGCTGTAATTCAGGAAGAACAGGGCGATCAGCCCGACCGTGCATTCCGCGTACACGAGGACCTTTTCAGGCACGAAGTCCTTTCTGCCGCTGAGGACCATTATGATCTCCCTGATGTATCCGATGCAGAACGGGATGAAGAATACCGAAAGGAAGAACATCATGAAGACGGTGAGCACGATGAGCAGCCTTGCGCTTCCCGGTATGCCGTGCGCTTTCAGGAATGCTATCAGCGGGTCCTGCCAGTACGAGTAATCGACCATCTCGCCGAATTCGATCAGGGACGCTCCGGACGCGTTGGCCTGCCCCTTTGACCCCAGCACTGTAGTGTATACCAGCATGAAGCCCGCTGTTATGAGCATGAGCGCAGGGAGCGTCTTCGGAGATATCTTTCTGAGCAGCATGCCGAGCGCCATGGTCCCCCAGAGCGCGGCAACGGTAACGGCTCCCATCGGACCCTTGATGCCGGTCGTCACCATGACGAAGGCAGCGCACAGAATCAGGAGAATGTGTCTCTCCTGCTTCTTCTCTCTGAACGCGTCATGCCATCTGCCGATCAGTATGATGGTCATGAGGCACGCGGCCATGCCGTATCCGGACGAGTTGTCGTTTATGAGTATGAATTTGAACGCAAGGGAAGTGTCCTCGTACCTCGAGATATACAGGTTCGAAAGCACGACGATGAGAGAATACACGCCCGCCCTTTCCGGCCTGCGCGACATCTCCCTGAAGAAGCTGTAATAGCATGTGCCGAAGCAGTATGCGGTGAGGAAAGGCCCGAACGACTGTGTCACCGCGTCCGCCTGGACATCAAAGAACTTTACCGGTATCGAGAAGAGCATCTCGCTGAATATGTGATAATTGATCTCGACTCCGTTTATCCACGGGCTCATCAGCGGGTAGTCGTGCGAGAGCGAGTTTATCAGCCCCATGTGATAGGCCTTGTCCGGATTCATGTATGTGAAGTCGGACAGCTCCGGAGCAACGTAAAGATACTGAGTGTTCACGAGGCAGTAGAACAGTATGAGCGCCATGAACGCGCAGAAGGCCGGCGACAGCCTCCTGATGCGCAGCCTGCTGATGATGAGCCTTTTGCGGTCTCCTTTTATCACCGCGGCATAGATGAAGGCAAGCGACATGAGCGGCCCGGCCAGCAGCAGAAGGATGTCGGCTTTCAGAAGGTCCGCGATGAAATACACGGCTATCTCAAACGACCATCCCGCAAACATGCCCAGCGCCAGCGCTGTGGAGATGTGCCCTCTGTCGAGCCCCGCATATCTGATGATAAGCAGGCCCGGTATCTGGACGTACAGCGCAAAGAACGCCGCCATGACAGCCATGCTGCCGAGCGGTGCTCCGTACACGGATACGCTTATATATCCCATCGCAAGGACGGCGGCCGCGGCCGCCGCAGCAGCAGCGATATTCAGCTTCTCTCTGTTTGTGATCTTTGCGCCTGTCATTTCTTTCTTCTGCTTTCCCCGGCAAGCTCCAGTATCATGTCCGCAAGCTTTTCCGTGCAGTTTTCCGTTTCTATGTCTATATATCTTTTTCTGAATCCGGCGAGCAGCCCGGTATCGTATCCTTCTTTCAGGGCCGCTCCGAGCTTCGCGGCGTCCCTGAATACATACGGCGCTATTGGCTCGGCTTCAAAGTCCATGTTGAGGCCGACCTTTTCGCTGTAGTCTTCGAGATCGTACGCATATATGTACAGAGGTTTTTCTGCAAGCGTTGCCTCGACCACGAACGAAGAATAGTCGCTTATGATGATATCCGCCGCCGCAAGCCAGTCATAGCTGTCGAAGCTGCGGTCGGTCACCACGCCTTCAGGGACAGGCTGCTCCGCGCTCAGCCTGTCTAGCGGATGGAGCTTTACGACCATGTCGAAGCTGTCCCTGTCGATGTTTTCCGCAAGTCCCCTTACATCGGCGGGAGCTCCGTTTCTGAAAGTCGGAGCGTAGAGCACCAGCTTCTTTCTGCGTCCTCTTTCCGCCTGCTTTTCCGGGTCGAGCTGCGGGTACTTCCTGTATATCTTCGCGGCGGTCTCCTCCCTGCCGGAACTTACGATGCTTCTGATAATGTCTATCCTCGGAAGGCCCGCCTTCATGATCTTGTCCCTGCCGGTCCTGAAAGCCTCGCAGAAATAAGCGGCCGTGATGTCGCTGCAGCTCACGACGCGGTCGTATCCCCTGTGCATGCGCATGATGCGGGCCGTGCGCTCGGATGAGCCGCCTGCCCTTCCGACT
>CADBFL010000181.1 GCA_902793875.1 uncultured Eubacteriales bacterium
GTCAGTCGACGACATGGAGATAGCATGGCCGGGAGAGGTGAAGTCGAAGAAGACAGGCAAGGTGCTTTCGTTCTACGACATAATCCACACCTCGACATCCGGCACGGGCCGCGGACACCTGATCGCGCCGGGAAGCTTCACTACGGCAGCATCGTCGGTGCCGTACGGAGCTCATTTCGCGCAGGTCGCCGTAAATGTCAGGACGGGCGAGGTGAAGGTCCAGAAGTTCTACGCGATACAGGATGCGGGCACGCCTATCAATCCGGAGGCGGCTCTCTGCCAGATGTACGGAGCATCGCTCAAGTCCATCGGACACACTCTGTACGAGGACATGATACTCGACGAGAAGGGACGCTGCGTGAATGCCAACATGACGGATTACGGTGTCCCGATGATCTCCGAGCAGCCTGACGACTTCAGGGCGGTGCTCATAGATGTGGATGATCCGGACGGTCCGTTCGGCGCCAAATCCATTTCCGAGATCGCCTGCAACGGCGCGGCTCCTGCGATAGGAAACGCGATCCACGATGCCTGCGGCGTCTGGGTGAGGAGCTGGCCGATGACTCCGGAGAAGATACTCCGCGAACTCGGAAAGATACAGTAATGCATGAAGGGAGGATGAAATATGCTTTTAATAGGTAACGGACAGGTGATTACGAGGGACCCTGAATTTCCTTATCTTAAGGATGGAGCTGTCGTGACCGACGGTGAAGTCATCAAGGCGGTGGGAACTCTCGCGGACATGAAAAAGGCTTATCCTGACGCCGAATTCGTCGACGCGAAGGGCGGCATCATAATGCCGGGTCTCATCAACGCGCATACGCACATCTATTCCGGCCTCGCAAGGGGTCTTGCGATAGACGGCCATAACCCTACGAACTTCTTCGAGATACTCGACGGCATGTGGTGGAACATCGACCGCCATCTGACGATAGACGGCACGAAGGCCAGCGCTTACGCCACCATCCTGGACTGCATCAGAGACGGCGTTACGACAATATTCGACCATCACGCCAGCTTCTGCGAGATACCGGGATCGCTGTTCGCGATAAAGGATGTCGCAAAAGAGCTCGGCATGAGATCCTGCCTCTGCTATGAGGTCTCAGAAAGAGACGGAGAGGAAAAGACCGCTCAGGCCATAAAGGAGAACGCGGACTTCGCGAAGTGGGCGAAGGACGAGGACGACGACATGATAAAGGCCATGTTCGGCGGACACGCTCTCTTCACGATCTCTGACAAGACCTTCGAAAAGATGGTCGAGGCAAACGACGGCATGACGGGCTTCCATATCCACATCGCCGAGGGAATGAACGATGTTTACGACAGCCTGAGAAACTACGGCTGCAGACCTGTCAACAGGCTCCTCTACAACGGCATCCTGGGAGAGAAGACACTGCTCGGGCACTGCATCCACGTGAGCCCTGCCGAGATGGATATCATCAAAGAGACGGGCACGATGGTGGTCAATAACCCTGAGTCCAACATGGGCAACGCCGTAGGCTGCGCGCCTGTGCTCCAGATGATGGCGAAGGGAATCACAGTCGGAATGGGCACGGACGCCTATACGCACGACATGCTCGAGAGTCTCAAGGTCTTCCTGATCATCCAGAGACATAACGCTGCGATGCCTAACGTTGCATGGGGCGAGGATGTGACCATGCTCTTCGAGAACAACAGAAAGATCGCGGCCAAATACTTCAAGAAGCCTCTCGGCATCCTGAAGGAGGGCGCAGCGGCAGACGTCATCGTCATGGACTACAAGCCGTTCACGCCGTTCTCGGCGGACAATATCGACGGCCACATGATCTTCGGAATGATGGGCAAGAACTGCAGGACCACTATCATCAACGGAAAGGTCCTCTACAAGGACAGAGAATTCGTCGGCATAGACGAAGAGGCCATAAACGCATGGACGCTCGAACAGAGCAAGAAGCTCTGGGGCGAGCTCAACCACAGAGAGTACTAGGATCTTTCAACAGGAGGGAAAAGTATCATGAGTGACATTATGAGACCTATGCCGTATAAGCATCTTCTCAACTGGGTGCTCGAAGAGTACGGCAAGAGCGGAAGCATCTTCGGTGTTTCCAAAATGGTAAAACACACTAACGGACAGGCTCTGCCTATCTTCGAAGAAAAGATAGAATCGCCTTACGGCCCGGCGGCAGGTCCTAACACCCAGCTTGCTCAGAACATCATCGCATCGTACGTTGCGGGTTCGAGGTTCTTCGAGCTGAAGACCGTCCAGCAGATGGACGGAGCCGAGCTCGCGGCCTGCGTGGCGAAGCCATGCATCAACGCATCGGACGAGTGCTACAACTGCGAGTGGTCGACAGAGCTTTATGTGCCTCAGGCTTTCGAGGAGTACGTAAAGGCGTGGTTCGTCTGCAAGATCCTGGCTAAGGAGCTCGGCCTGGGCGATCCTGACGCCTTCGTATTCAACATGTCGGTAGGCTACGACCTTGAGGGCATCAAGACCGAGAAGATCGATAAGTTCATCGAGGGCATGAAGGACGCCTCGGACACCGATGTGTTCAAAGAAGCGATGGCGGAGTCCCTTGCTGCAGTAAAGGACGGCAGGCTCAAAAACGTCGATGAGGCGTTCATCAAAGCCATCCCTGCAAGGATATCCGAGTCGATCACCGAGTCGACGCTCCACGGCTGCCCGCCTGACGAGATCGAGAGGATAGCGTCCTATCTCATCACCGAGAAGGGACTCAACACATTCATAAAGTGCAACCCGACTCTGCTCGGATACGAGTTCGCCAGAAAGCGCCTCGATTCGCTCGGCTTTGACTACATAGCGTTCGATGATCATCACTTCCTCGAAGACCTCCAGTGGGAGGACGCGGTGCCGATGTTCGAACGTCTGCAGAAGCTCTGCGACGAGAAGGGACTCGAGTTCGGAGTCAAGCTCACGAATACATTCCCTGTGGATGTGAAGGCAGGCGAGCTTCCTTCAGAAGAGATGTACATGTCCGGCAGGAGCCTCTTCCCGCTGACCATCTATCTGGCCGAGAAGATCACAAAGCAGTTCAAGGGCAAGCTCAGGATCAGCTTCTCGGGCGGAGCCGACTACTTCAACATCAAAGAGATATTCGAAGCCGGCATCTGGCCTATCACGATGGCCACAACAGTCCTCAAGCCGGGCGGCTATGAGAGGATGTCGCAGATCGCGGATCTCGTGATGGAATGCGGCAGCAAGAGGTTCAGCGGAGTGGATCTTTCGAAGGTCAGCAAGCTTGTGGAGATGTCCCAGGGCGAGCGCAACCGCAAGCCTGTCAAGCCGATCCCGAGCAGAAAGAACGGCGAGGATCTGCCGCTCTTCGACTGCTTCACGGCGCCGTGCAGCACAAGCTGCCCGATCGAGCAGGATATCCCTGCATACCTTGAAGCCATGAAGGAAGGCAGAGCGGAGGATGCTCTGAATATCATACTCGAAAAGAACGCGCTTCCGTTCACGACGGGAACTCTCTGTCCGCATACATGCGCGACCAAATGCATGAGGAACCACTACGAATCGCCGCTTCGCATCCGCGAGGTCAAGCTGATGGCCGCTGAGGCCGCGTACG